>NZ_JALBGW010000166.1:0-9983 GCF_023006485.1 Neorhizobium sp. BETTINA12A | reverse complement strand
CCAGCCGGCGAGCCTTGCGATGCCAAAGGGCAGCCGCCTCGTGTCGCCGCCGATCGCGCCTGCCGTCACCGAAGGCCGGATCCAGCCGGCCGCAGCCTCGGCAATCGCGCTCGACGAACCCGAACTTACGCCTGATATGGTCGCACTGCAGACCGTCGTCCCGATCCCTCGCCCGGACACTGCGACGCTTGCCTATGCAGCGCAGCCGAGAGCGATCGCCGCATTGTCCGCCATGGAATTCCCACCGGCTCCGGGCGAGCCTATGCCGACCACGGCGTCCGATGCGCCGCCGGAATTGAGCAAGCTCATCAAGCGTTATGCCGGCATGTACGGCGTGCCGGAATCGCTGGTGCACCGCGTCGTGCATCGGGAAAGCAAATATGATCCCAAGGCCTATCACAAGAACGGCTATTGGGGTCTCATGCAGATCAAGTATTCGACCGCCAAGTCGATGGGTTACGAAGGCCCGCCCGCCGGCCTGCTCGATGCCGAGACCAACCTCAAATACGCGATCAAGTACCTGCGTGGCGCCTGGCTGGTTGCCGACAACAAAAACGACAATGCCATCAAGCTTTATGCGCGCGGTTATTATTATGACGCCAAGCGCAAGGACATGCTGGACGTCCTGGAGAAGTAAGCCGGGCCTGAAAAATATTTGGACGGTATGCTTGCGGCACCTCAGGGCGCCGTTGTTGTTTTCACCACCTCGGCGACAAGCCGTGTCGGATCGTAGCGGTTCCAGCTCGGCGTCAGCCCAAGCCTTACCACGACCAGATCGAGCGACGGGACGACCGTGATGGTCTGCCCATCATGCCCCTGGATGAAAAAAGCATCCGCCGGCATGTCCGGATTGTTCTTGCCCGGCAGCCAGGTCTGCATCTTCGAATAACGGCCGTTCGACGTGGCGTTGGCCTGGTGCATCAGCGCGACAAAACCGTTCGGTAGGATCCGCCTGCCGTTCCAGACGCCGTCTCGCGCAAGCAGCAGCCCCATACGGGCCCAGTCCCGCGCCGTCGCATACATATAGGAACTGCCGACGAGAGTACCGGCCGCGTCGGGTTCAATGACGGCGCTTGTCATACCAAGCGGACCAAACAGGGCCGTGCGGGGATAGGCGAGCGCCGCGGTCCTCTCGCCGACCTTCTCCATCCAGATTTTTGAGAGCAATACGGCGGTACCGGAAGAATAGCTGAACCGCGAACCGGGATCGGCCTCCAGCGGCTGGTCGGCGGCAAAATTTGCCATGTCCGGCTCGAGATAGAGCATGCGCGTCACATCTGCGACCGCGCCGTAATCCTCGTTGAAGGCAAGCCCGCTTTCCATGGCGGCGAGGTCCGCAATCCGGATATCGCCGCGCTGGTTGCCCTGCCATTGGGGAAACAATCCCTTGTCGTCCAGCGAAAGCTTCCCGTCCCGGACTAGGGTGCCGAGGATCGCGGCGTTGACGGTCTTGGTCATCGACCAGCCGAGCAGCGGCGTGTCCTTGGAAAAACCGCGCGAATAGGCCTCGGCGACGATCCGCTCCCGCTTGACCACCACCACCGCCCGCATGCCAGGCCCGACGAGATTCGCATCTGAGAGGAGCCGCGCAACCGACGGATCAGGTTCCACTTTTCCACCTTCCGGCCAAAGCGCGGACGGATCGGCTGACGTAACGGCAGGCACCGGAACGGTGGCGGCTGCCGCGGCTGCGCCGTCAGGCGTGACGGTGCAGCCGAGCCCTTCGCGATAAACCGCGTCATTGCCGGCGAAAATGCCAAGCAGCGCCGCATGAACCCGCTTTTCCGTTCGATCGACGGAAACCCGCATCAATCTTAGAAGCGGATTGCCGGGAGCCTGGACATCGACCGCCAGAACCTCGTCGCTGTCGCGTCCGGCAAAGAAGACGTTCGAGCAGACTATCTTGGCCGAATAGCCGCTGCCGACCCTCAGCAGTTCCGGAGGCGAGATATAGAGCCAGATCCCAAGCCCGATCAGGCCGACGAAGATGACGCCGATAAGGATTTTCAAAAACCGGATCAAGAACCGCATGCATGCCTCCCATTGGACGGCCGCATGCAATCAGGAATCTCGGGTCCAAGGAAGAGGCGATCGGCCGCGCCCGGGCCTATTGCCGGACTAGACACAGGCCTCGTCATCAATCTGTAGCATGACGGGTTTACACGCCCTGAAACTCTGAACAAAGCGGGACTCGACCATGGCGGATATTGCACAGGAAGCCGGTTTTCGGAAAAACCAGAAGCTCAAGGACGCACTTCTGCAGCATAAAGCTCTGTCTCGGCAGGGTTTTTCAGAAAGGCTTTTCGGCCTCCTGTTCTCCGGTCTCGTCTATCCGCAGATATGGGAAGACCCGGAAGTCGACATGACTGCAATGGAGCTTTCCGACCAGCATTCGATCGTCACCATCGGCTCCGGCGGCTGCAACATGCTCGCCTATCTCTCTCGCTCGCCGAAGAAAATCGATGTCGTCGATTTGAACCCGCATCACGTCGCGCTGAACCGCCTGAAGCTCGCCGCCTTCCGCCACCTGCCCGGCCACGGTGATGTCGTGCGCCATTTCGGCATGGACGGGATCCGTACCAACAGCAAGAGCTACGACGCCTTCATCGCCCCGAACCTCGATGCGGCAACCCGCGCCTATTGGGACAAGCGCTCGATCGCCGGCCGCCGCCGGATCGAGGTGTTCGACCGCAATATCTACAAGACCGGCCTGCTCGGCCGTTTCATCGGCGCCGGCCATCTGATCGCCCGCCTGCATGGCATTAATCTGACCGAAATGGCCAATGCCAAGTCGCTGCGCGAGCAGCGCCAGTTCTTCGACGACCGCATCGCTCCGCTGTTCGACAGGCCGCTGATCCGCTGGATCACCAGCCGCAAGAGCTCGCTGTTCGGCCTCGGCATTCCGCCACAGCAATATGACGAGCTGGCGAGTCTCGCCTCCGATGGCTCGATCGCGCCGGTCCTGCGTCAGCGCCTCGAAAAGCTCGCCTGCCACTTCCCGCTGCGCGACAACTATTTCGCCTGGCAGGCCTTCGTCCGCCGTTATCCGAAGCCGGAGGAAGGCACATTGCCGACCTACCTGAAGGCCGAAAACTACCGCGCCATCCGCGATAGTGCCGAGCGCGTTACGGTCCATCACGCCAGCTTCACCGAGCTTCTGGCCCAGAAGACAGCCGGTTCGGTCGATCGTTACGTCCTGCTCGACGCGCAGGATTGGATGAATGACGAGCAATTGAACGACGTCTGGTCGGAAATCAGCCGCACGGCCGCACCCGGCGCCCGCGTGATCTTCCGCACCGCCGCCGAAAAAAGCGTGCTGGACGGTCGCCTCTCGCCGGCCCTGCTCGATCAGTGGTCCTATCTGGAAGAACGCTCCAGCGAGCTCAACCTCGAGGATCGCTCGGCGATCTACGGCGGTTTCCACATCTACGTGAAAAAAGCTTGATGGCGACCGATATGGCGAACAGCCCCCTGTCGAATGGCCACGCCGAGCGTATGGACCGGATGTACCGGTATCAGCGTCATATCTACGATATCACCCGCAAATATTACCTCTTCGGCCGCGACCGGGCGATTGCGGGATTGAATGTTCCGCCGAATGCCTCGCTGCTCGAAGTCGGCTGCGGCACAGGCCGTAACCTCGCCCTGGCCCACCGCCACTACCCGGCTGCAAGGCTCTACGGCCTCGATATTTCCGCCGAGATGCTGGAAAGCGCCCGGGCCAACTTCCGCGGCAAGCCGGTCACCCCGGAATTTCGGGTCGCCGATGCCACCAGTTTCAAAGCGGAAGAATTCGGCACGACCGGCTTCGACCGCATCCTGATCTCCTACGCGTTGTCGATGATTCCCGACTGGGAAAAGGCAGTCGAAGCCTCGCTTGCGGCACTTTCGCCGCATGGTTCTCTGCACATCGTCGATTTCGGCCAGCAGGAACGGCTGCCGGGCTGGTTCGGGCGGTTTTTGAAGGCGTGGCTCATGCGTTTCCACGTCACGCCGCGGCCGAACCTGCACGACGTGCTCGAAAGCAAGCTTGCCGACGCTGACGCCGATATGATCTTCGAGGAGATCGGCGGGGGCTACGCGTGGCACGCGGTCATCCGCCGTAGGAACTGAATCCCGGAGCTCTCTGGGTTTCGAGCTGGAATTCCTCTTGCCCTAACTGATTTTTTACGACGTTATGGTGAATATGGAGTTCACGCCTCCCTGTTTTGCGTCGAACGGGGCAAGAGGCTTCCACATCGACACCACACGGGATGTTCATGCCTCGGCTCCTTCTGGCCCTCCTTGCGACCGCGTTCCTTGCCACAGGATGCACATCCTCAAGCTATGACCTGATGGAAACGTCATCGGTCAAGAAAATGCGGTTCAAGGACAGCGACCCGCAGGATTTCGGCAAGAACCACCCGGGCCTGCATGAGATCCACGGCATCGACGTCTCCAAGTGGAACGGTACGGATATCGACTGGCCGGCCGTGAAGAAGGCTGGAATAGCCTTCGTCTTCATCAAGGCGACCGAAGGCAGGGATCGCATCGATCCGACCTTCGAGCTGAACTGGCGAGGCGCCGCGTCGGCCGGCATTCCTTACGCTCCCTACCATTTCTATTATTTCTGCTCGACGGCCGACGAACAGGCCGATTGGTTCATCAACAACGTGCCCAAGGATGCGGTAAAGCTGCCGCCGGTCCTCGATATGGAATGGAACCAGGCTTCGCCGACCTGCAAGACCCGTCCCGATCCCGAAACAGTGCGTGCATCGATGCAGCGCTTCATGGACCGTCTCGAGGCCTATTACGGCAAGCGTCCGATCATCTATACGTCGGTGGATTTCCACCGGGACAATCTGGTCGGCGCCTTCAGCAACTATCATTTCTGGCTCCGCGCCGTGGCGCAGCATCCCACCAAGATCTACCCGGATCGCCGCTGGGCCTTCTGGCAGTATACTTCGACAGGCATCGTTCCGGGCATCAAGGGTGAGATGGATATCAACGTCTTTGCGGGCACGTCCAAGAACTGGCATAACTGGATTGCGGCGGTGAACAAGTAACTCCGTTCGCAGGGCGAACAGGTGTCTGGCAATGTGTGAGCAGTTGCGATAAAAACTGCGCCACCAGGGCTGCCGCCCATGTTTCGGTCACAAAATTTTCCGAGATCAGGCGGCGCTTACTCAGATTCTAGGAACGCCGAATGTCCGCTCGCTTTGCCCGCCGCCTCGCCCTCGCCTCCGTCATCACCAGCTGCCTCGCCTCCACCGCTCTCGCCCAGACCCCGGCTCCCGCCTGCGGCGGCGATCTCGGCGCCTTCCTGAACGGCGTCAAGGCGGAAGCCATTTCCAAGGGCGCATCGGCAAGTGCTGCGGATGAAGCACTCGCCGGCGCGCAGATCGACCAGAAGGTCTTGTCTCGCGACCGGGCCCAGGGTGTCTTCCGACAGACCTTCATTGAATTCTCGCAGCGCACCGTCAGCCAGGCCCGCCTCGATATCGGCCGCCAGAAGATCAAGCAGTATGCGGACGTCTTTGCCCGCGCCGAAAAGGAATTCGGCGTGCCGCCAGGCGTGATTACCGCCTTCTGGGCCATGGAGACCGATTTCGGCGCCGTCCAGGGCGATTTCAACACCCGCAACGCCCTGGTGACGCTTTCGCATGACTGCCGCCGCCCTGAACTTTTTCGCCCGCAGCTGATCGCCCTGATCGAAATGGTCCAGCATGGCGATCTCAATCCTTCCTCCAACACGGGTGCATGGGCCGGCGAGATCGGCCAGGTGCAGATGCTTCCGAAGGATATCGTCGCGCACGGCGTCGACGGTGACGGCGATGGCCATGTCAACGTCAAGACCAGTTCTCCGGACGCCATCCTGACAGCCGCCAAGTTCATCCAGAGCATGGGCTTCAAGCCCGGCCAGCCCTGGATGCAGGAAGTGACGCTGCCCGAGAACCTGCCTTGGGACAAGTCCGGCCTCGGCAACGAAATGCCGGCAAGCGAATGGTTCAAGCTGGGCGTCGTCCCGCGCGACGGCGTAACCAATTTCGGCAACCTGCCCGCAGCCCTCATCCTGCCGCAGGGCCGCAAGGGACCGACCTTCCTCACCTATCCGAACTTCAACATCTATCTGGAATG
The DNA here is from genome assembly GCF_023006485.1 of Neorhizobium sp. BETTINA12A. Classification (NCBI taxonomy): domain Bacteria; kingdom Pseudomonadati; phylum Pseudomonadota; class Alphaproteobacteria; order Hyphomicrobiales; family Rhizobiaceae; genus Neorhizobium; species Neorhizobium sp. BETTINA12A. Next base: position 3,866 of record NZ_JALBGW010000166.1, on the reverse strand, counting down.
GAACCAGTCGTTCATCTACACGACTTCGGCCGCCTATTTCGCAACCCGGCTTTCCGGCGCTCCTACCTATCAGAAGGGCACGCCAGACCAGGGTCTCGACGATACTGGCATGAAGGCGCTGCAGACCAAGCTCGAAGCGCTCGGCCACGATATCGGCAAGGTCGACGGCATTCTCGGATCGGGTACGCGCCAGGCCGTCCAGAAGGAACAGGCACGCCTCGGCCTGCCGGCCGACGGCTGGCCGACCCAGGGCCTGCTCTCCGCGCTCTGAAATTCAATCGCCACCCGGCGAAAACGGGTGGCGACTCGTGGATCATCGGGATATCCCTTCGCCTTGACCGCGAGGAGATTTCGCATGACAACCGCCGCCATTTCGAAACCCGGCGCCGTGGCATGGGCGCTGATCCTGCTGCTCGGGCTGATCTGGGGTGGGTCCTTCTTCTTCGCGCGCGTAGCGGTCTTTGAAGTTCCGCCCTTCACGCTCGTTTTTCTGCGCCTGTTTCTGGCGGCGCTGGCGCTCCATATCTACCTGCACGGTCGCTTCGAGCTCTATGCGACGCTTCGCACCCATTGGCGCTCGTTTCTGGTGATGGGCTTTATCAACAACGCCCTGCCCCACACGCTGATTTTCTTCGGCCAGACCGAGATCGGCGCCGGGCTTGCCTCGATCCTCAACGCGACGACGCCGATCTGGACGGTTCTGATCGCCAATCGCTGGACCACTGACGAGAAACTGACACCCGCAAAGATCGCCGGCTGCCTGATGGGATTTGCCGGTACGGCCGTGCTCATCGGTCCCGGCGTCACGGCGGCCGCCTCCGTGCCGTTCTGGGCGCTGATCCTGCCTATCCTTGCGGCAATCTCCTACGGCGTGGCCGGCACCTACGGCAAACGTTTCCGCGGCCTGCCGGCACCTGTCAGCGCCACCGGACAGCTTACGGCCTCCAGCCTGATCATGCTGCCCGTGTCGCTCTTCGCCGACCAGCCCTGGGCACTGCCCGCCCCGTCGACGCACGCCGTTATTGCGATTCTCGCCTTGGCGCTGCTGTCGACCGCCTTCGCCTATCTTCTCTATTTCCGGATTCTTGCACTGGCGGGTGCAACGAACGCGTCTCTGGTCACACTCGTCGTGCCTCCGAGCGCTATCCTTCTCGGCGCGCTTTTCCTCGGCGAAAAGTTGGAGGCGACCGACCTGATCGGCATGCTGCTGATCGGCTTCGGCCTCGTCCTGCTCGATGGAAGGCTTCTTCGCAGGCGCAGCAATGTGGCATCGAGAGCGCCGTAACGGGGCGAAACCATCACGGAATATGTCAGAAGTTAACAGCCGTACACGGCTTTTTAACTTTGCGGAAATTAAGATTAACGGATTGTTTATTAATAAAAATCAGTGACTTGCGCGATCCTTTCCGGCGTAAGGCGAATAGGCGCACGGCACTGCAGCATCGAAAGACGCTTCCCAACCGGCACAAAACCGACATAAAGTCTGCCCGTCAACGCAAGGAGGCAGACATGGGACGTACATACTCTCTCAATGTCTTGGTAGTCGGTGCAGCGTTTGTGTTTGTGGCATCCATGCTCTTCATTTGAGCGCCACCAGTTCCACTACCAGTTCAAAATATCGCATCCACGACCGTTTGATAATCAGCACTTCCGGTGAAAACGCATGCTCCTTTCGTAGGAGCATGCGTTTTTTTCAATGCGCTCAGGCAGCGGCAATACGCGGCGTGCGTATCTGCCGGCGGCCGAGCCGATGCAGGACGGCGGATACGAGCGGTGCGCGGTTCATCGTGTAGATGTGGAAGTCGCCAAGTCCGCGGCGGATCAGGTCTTCGATCTGTTCGGCGGCGATATCGGCGGCGACCTTGGCGCGATCCTCGGGCTTGTCGTCGAGCCCTTCGAAACGAGCATCCAGGAAGGACGGAACCGAGGAACCGCAGCGGCCGGCGAAACGCTTGAGCTGGGTCAGGTTCTGGATCGGCATGATGCCCGGCACGATCGGGATCGAGATGCCGGCAGCCCGGACCTTTTCGAGGTAACGTTCAAAAACGTCGTTGTCGAAGAAGAATTGGGTCAGTGCCCGGGCAGCGCCGGCATCCGCCTTGCGCTTCAGCATTTCGATGTCTGCGGCAAGATCGGTGCTTTCCGGATGTTTCTCGGGATAGGCGGAGACGGAAATGTCGAAGCCGCCGAGCTCGGTCAATCCGCGCACCAGGTCTGCCGCATTGGCATAACCCTCCGGATGCGGACGATACTCGGTGCCGACACCGCTCGCCGGATCGCCGCGCAGGGCAACGATATGGCGGATGCCGGCGGCGCGATATTCGCTGACCACCGAATGGGTTTCTTCGTGCGTGGCGTCGACGCAGGTCAGATGTGCGGCGGTCGCAAGCGAGGTCTCTCCGACCAGTCGGCGCACCGTATTGATCGTTGGCGCCTTGGTCGAACCGCCCGCACCATAGGTGACCGAAACGAACCTCGGGTCCCAGAGCGCCAGTTCATCGACCGTATCCCAAAGCTGGCCCTCCATCTCGTCCGACTTCGGCGGAAAGAATTCGAAGGAAACGCTGAAAGTTTCGCTATCGGCGGTCATTGGTTCAGCTCCCTTAAAGAACGGTTTGCGATTGGGCGGAGGCGTGATGGGCAGCAATCAGCAGCCGGCGGTCGCGGGCAAGCCAGACGGTGGCCGTAAGCCCGCCTTCCTTGCCCGAACCCAGATCGATTGCCTGCTCGACTTCGAGGCCCACCTTCTCGAGCCATTCCGCCATCACCTGATGGGAAAAGCCGAGACGCACATGGGCATGGTCGTTGCGCAGGTATTCGAGCGTATGCGGTGCGAGATCGACGATCAGCAGGCGGCCGCCCGGACGCAGCACGCGGGCGGCCTCGGCGATCGCCAGTTCCGGCTGGTCGAGGAAGTGCAGCACCTGATGAACGGTGATCAGGTCGAAATCCTGGCCTTCGAGCGGCAGGTTGAGAATGTCGCCATGCCGCACCGACGCCTTGACGATCCCAGCCTTGTCGAGATTGGAGCGGGCGACCGAGAGCATGTCGCGGCTCGCGTCGATGCCAACGGCGCGACGATAGATGTTGGACAGAAGTTGCAGGATCCAGCCCGTGCCGGTGCCAAGATCGAGAAGCGCGTCGACCGGCGTCGTGCCGATCAGCTTCAGCAGCGCCGACTCGACGGCCGCGTCGCTTATATGCAGGCGGCGAAGCTCGTCCCATTCGGACGCGTTGCGGCTGAAATAGGCCTGGGCGCGCTCGGCATGCAAGCGCTTGACCATCGTCAGCCGCTCGCTGTCTCTCAGCAGCACCGGATCCTCCTCGGAAGCGGCCGCCAGCAGCGTCCTGACCAGCGTTGCCGCCTTGCCTTCCTGCTTCAGCCGGAAATAGGCCCAGGCGCCTTCCTGATAGCGATCGATCAGTGCTTCCTCGGCAAGCAGCTTCAGATGCCGCGAAATGCGCGGCTGCGACTGACCCAGGATTTCAGTAAGATCGGTGACGGTCAGGTCCCCGGCAGCGAGAAGCGCGAGCAGGCGGAAGCGCGTCGGCTCGCCCGCCGTTTTCAGTACGTCCACCAGGGTGTCGAGCGCCAATCCCATTCAGCCGCATCCTTACGTAATCAAGATATAAAGATATGTTTATATCGTTTTTCCGTTCTACGCAAGCGGCAACTGATGGATCCGACGAGGTCGCCTGAAACGCAGAAGGCGGCCGAAGCCGCCCTCCTAAATTTTGTTGGTGCCAAGAAGATCAGAACTCTTCCCACTCGTCGGTCGATTGCGCGAGAGCCGTATTTCCGCGGGAAACCGGAGCGCGGGTCGGCGCCGGCCGGGTCGGGGCAGCGGCAACCGGGCGTGAGACCG
>NZ_JALBGW010000165.1:0-9992 GCF_023006485.1 Neorhizobium sp. BETTINA12A | reverse complement strand
ACCTGCGCCTGCGCTCCGGCACCGCGCCGCTGGCGGATGCCGTCAAACGCGGCCTGCGCTTCGGCATCGGGCTGGACGGCAGCGCCTTCGACGACGACCAGGATCTCTGGCGTGAAATGCGGCTTCTCTATTTCCTGCATGGCGGACGCGAGCTTGAGCGAGATTTCACCGCTGCCAACATTTTCGACGCCGCGATCCGCACCGGCGCGACCGTCGTCAACGCCCCGCTCGGAGAGGATTTTACGGTCGTCGACTATGAAGCCCTGATCGCCGACAGTGTCTTCGACGATCTCGACGAAGCTGAGGTGCTCCTCAACCGCATGTCCGCCACCCATGCCAAGGCCGTCTATGTCGCCGGCCAGCCGGTCATGCGAGACGGCAGGCTCGTGAATGTCGATTTCGACGCAGCTCGCAAGGAACTGCTGGCCCAGGCCAAGGCCGACCTGCCGCGCCTGACCATCGAGCGGGAGAGATGCGGCAAGCTGATCGCGGCCACCCGCGCCTATTACGGAAGCTGGACCAACGCTTAGTGAGCCGCCTCGCGCACGGGCGCCGATGTCACCACCGGGTGATCAAGGTTCCGCGTCCGGCTCTTGTCCCAGCCGCCCGGAGATCCCAACCCGGTGACCTCGGCTCCGAAATAATCACGGTTGACCGGAATGAACGCCATCTGCGCCTCGGTCGCCTCCTCGTCGTAGGCGATGGCATCGACCGGACAGATGGAAAGACAGAGGCCGCAATTGATGCATTCGTCCGGATGGATATAGAACATCCGCCCACCCTCGTAGATGCAGTCGACGGGACAGGCAGCCGTGCAGGCGCCATCCTTCACGTCGATACAGGGTTCGGTGATGATATAGGCCATCGGATCGTTTGCCTCTCATTGCATCCGCAGCACTATCCCAAACCTTGGCGTTGCTGAAAAGCAGCATATTTCGCCGCAAGAGTTCGAATTTTGGCAACGCTCCGATTGTGTTCCCTTCCGAATGGCGCTTCCTTGCCATGCCGGCGTTCCCTACAATCCACCTGTCCTGCCCGAATCCTGGAAATGAGATTTTCATGAGCACCCTCACCCGCTTCTCCGTTCAGCCGCTTTCGACCATGACCCGCCGTCTCGCCGATGTCGCCTCGGCCCGTCGCGACCCCGATCTGGTCATCCAGGGTGCGCGCGTGCTGTCCACCTATTCGGAGCGCATTCTCGACGGTCGCGAAGTCTGGATCTCGGGCGGCTGCATCGCCGCTGTCAAACCGGCCGGCAGCTACCGGAATGGCTCGGCAAAGCTCTACGACGCCAAGGGCGGCATCATCGCCCCGGGCCTCGTCGATCCGCATATCCACATCGAATCCTCGATGGTGACGGCCTGCGCCTATGCCGAGGCGGCACTCCTCAACGGCACCACGACGATCTTCTGCGACAGCCACGAGATCGGCAACGTCATGGATGTCGCGGGCGTCGAGGCTATGCTCGAAGATGCGCGCCAAGCACCGCTGTCGATCTTCCTGACCGTACCGAGCACGGTGCCCGCGACCTCGCCGCAGCTCGAAACCGCCGGCGGCGACCTGACGCCCGCCAAGATCGCCGCACTGTTCGACAAATGGCCGGAGGCCGTGGCGCTCGGCGAAAAGATGGATTTCGTCCCCGTCGCTATGGGCGACGAGCGCAGCCATGCGATCCTTGCCGCGGCACTCCAGCGTGGCCGGCCGGTCTCGGGGCATGTCTACGGAAGGGAATTCGTCGCCGCCTATGCCGCGTCCGGCGTCACCGATACCCATGAGGCGATCGACCCCGACATCGCCGACGATCTGCTCGAAGCCGGCGTCTGGCTCTTCCTGCGCGGCGGCCCGCCGAGCACGCCGTGGCATTCGCTGCCGCACGCGATCAAGACGATCACCGAACTCGGGGCCTCGCATAAACGCGTCGCCGTCTGCACCGACGATCGCGACGCCGAGGACCTGCTCGCCTTCGGGCTCGACTGGGTGACACGCGAGGCGGTCAAGGCCGGCATGACGCCGGAACAGGCCTGGGCGATGGGCTCGCTGCACGGCGCGACCCGTTTCGGCATGGAAGGCGAAATCGGCGGCATGGGCGGCGGACGAAGGGCGGACCTCGTGCTTCTGACCGACGACCTGAAGCCGGTCAGCACCTGGTACGGCGGCGAACTCGTGGTCGACAACCGCAAGATCACGCCAATCCTGGATGAAGCGCTTTCAAAACCCTATCGCTATCCGGAGGCCGCCTACCACACAGTCAAGCTGCCGAAGAACCTCAAGTTGACCCCCGATCTTCCGATCGACACGGTCACCGCCCATACGATCCGCACCGAGCTTCCCGGCATCACGCTCGGCCATGTCACAGTGACGCTCGAACCCGCCAACGACTGGCAGGCGCATTTCGACCATCATGACCTCTGCTTCGTCACCGTCGTCGAGCGGCATGGCAAGTCATCCGGAAACGTGGCGCACGGGCTGCTCAACGGTTTCGGCCTGAAAAAGGGCGCCGTCGCCTCCTCCGTCGGCCATGACAGCCACAACATCATCGTCGCCGGCACCAATGAACTCGACATGCAGCTGGCGCTGGATGCGATCGAGGAAAAACAGGGTGGCGTCTGCGTCGTCATGGACGGAAAGGTCACCGCAATGGTGCCGCTGCCGATCGCCGGCCTGCTCTCCGACAAACGTGTCCACGAGGTCGCCGACGAGGTGAAAGCCCTCAAGCTCGAATGGGAAAAGGCCGGCTGCACCATCGCCTATATGGGCTTCAACCTTATCCCGTTGTCGGTCATCCCGGAGATCCGCATCACCGACAAGGGACTTGTTCTCGTGCCGGAAATGATGATCTCGCCGCTCTTCGAAAAAGCCTGAGCGGCGACAGGATCAGTCGGCGAGCGCTGCGAGAATACGCACCCAGGAGCGGATGCCTTTGTGGAAGCTCGACAGGTCGTATTTCTCGTTCGGGCTGTGAACGCGGTTGTCGAAACGGGCAAAGCCGACAAGCAGCGCGTCACAGCCGAGCCGGCGCTTGAACTCGCCAATGATCGGGATCGAGCCGCCAGTTCCGGCAAGTGCGGCCTCGCATTCCCATTCGGCGGAAAGTGCGGCTAACGTCTTTGTCAGGAACGGGCTTTCGATCGGCATCACGGTCGCCGGCGCCAAGCCGAAATCCTTGAACGTTACCGAGCAGTCGGCCGGAATGCGCGCCTGAACATGCGCCTTGAAGGCGTCGCGAATCTTTTCCGGCACTTGGCCCTCGACCAGCCGGAACGAGATCTTGGCGATCGCCCTGGCTGGGATGACCGTCTTGAAACCTTCGCCCGTATAACCGCCGCTCATGCCGTTGATCTCGCAGCTCGGCCGCGCCCAGACCTGTTCGAGGATGGACCGGCCCGCCTCGCCCGCCGGAATGGTCAGCCCGATATCGGCAAGAAAACCCTTCTCGTCGAACGGCAGCCGCTGCCACTGCGCCTTGATGGCCTCCGGCAGTTCCTTGACGCTGTCGTAAAAGCCTTCGACTGCCACGCCGCCATCCGGCGTCCTCAGGCTCGCGATCACATCCGCGAGAACCTGGAGCGCATTGCGGGCGGCATTGCCGAACATGCCGGAATGCAGGTCCCGGTCGGCGCAGGTAATCTCGACCTCGGTGCTGTAGAGCCCGCGCAGCATGGTGGTGACGGCCGGCGTCTCGCGGTCCCACATGTCGGTATCACAGACATAGACCATGTCAGCCTTCAGTTCCTCGGCGGTAGCATCGAGGAACGGCACAAGGCTCGGGCTGCCCGCCTCTTCCTCGCCTTCGAAAAGGATGCTGACCTGCACCGGCAGCTTGCCGGTCACCGCCTTCCAGGCACGGCAGGCCTCAACGAAGGTCATCATCTGTCCCTTGTCGTCCGAAGCGCCGCGCGCGACGATCGCAGTATCGCCATTCGGCAACGGCTCCAGCCGCGGCTCGAACGGATCGCTCGTCCAAAGCGCCAGCGGATCAACCGGCTGGACGTCGTAATGCCCGTAGAACAGCAGATGCGGCCCGGCCGCCTCCTTCTGGTGCGCGACGACCATCGGATGACCCGTCGTCGGCCGGACGGACGCATCGAAGCCGATCGAGGCGAGATCGCGGCTCAGCCACTCGGCCGCCGCCTTGCACTGATCGCGATAGCCGGGATCGGTGGAGATGCTCGGAATACGGATCAGGTCGAAGAGGCGCGCGAGGCTCTCGTCGATTTCGGCATCGACAAGAGCCAGCACGGCGTCGATCTGGTCTTCGGGTATTCTCGGCATCTTTCACTCCTTGCCCGTTCGGTGTTCCGGATCAAGGATGTACCATTGTTTTCAACGACACCGGAAGCCTCCGGCGCCGTCGGTCACCTAATTTGCGGACCGGAAATCGAGCCCGATGTCGAGCGTCGGCGCGCTGTGGGTGATCCAGCCGACGGAGAGCAGATCGACGCCCGAGGCGGCCACGGCTGCGGCCGTCGCCGGCGTGATCCCGCCGGACGCTTCGGTGATCGCCCGGCCCGCGACGATGCCGACAGCCTCGCGAAGCTGGTCCGGCGTCATGTTGTCGAGCAACACCGCATCGACGCCGATCTGCATGGCTTCGTGAAGCTGGTCGAGCGTATCCACCTCCACCTCGATCTTGACCATATGTCCGACGCCCGCCTTGGCGCGGCGGATGGATTCGGTTATGCCGCTGGCAATCGCCACGTGATTGTCCTTGATCAGCACGGCGTCATAGAGCGCAAAGCGATGGTTCATGCCACCGCCGGCGCGCACCGCGTATTTTTCCAGCGACCGAAGCCCCGGCGTCGTCTTGCGGGTGCAGACAACGGAAGCTCTTGTGCCTTCGATTGCCGCAACGATGCCGGCCGTGACGCTGGCGATGCCGGAGAGATGGCCGAGGAAATTGAGGGCGGTGCGTTCTCCGGTCAGAAGGCCGCGCGACGGACCTTCGATGGTGGCGATTACGTCACCCGGCTTCACCGCCCCGCCATCCTCGATATGCCTGGTCATGACGATCTTCGGATCGACGAGCTGGAAGGCGAGCTCGGCCGCATCGAGGCCGGCAATGACGCCGGGCTTGCGGGCGGCCATGACAACCGTCGAGCGATGACCGGCCGGAATGACGGCCGTCGAGGTGACGTCGCCGGCTAGGCCGAGGTCTTCCAGAAGTGCGGCGCGCACCGGCGGTTCGACGAGAAGTCGCGGAAGGGCGGCAAGGATCATGTCAGGCACTCCGGGCAAGGGGATGGGAAGCGGTCGCGCGGGCAATATCCAGCGCATCGGCAAGGCGCATCTGCCGCCGTTCCGCATAGGCGAGCTTCAGCGGGAAATCGGTACGGGCATGCGCGCCGCGGGATTCCTTTCGCAGCGACGCGAAGACGGCAATCAGCAGCGCGACGATCGCCGGATCGGCTGCCGATCCGTCGCTTTCGACGAGCGGCAGCAGGCTGGCGATAGCGCCATGAATGGCACCGGTGTTTCTGAGGACGCCAAGATGCCGCGACACGATCGGCCGCACGGCGGAAATGTCCGCCGACACCGGTAGTTCTGCAGCGGTGACCTGATGAGGCGTTCCGGCAGAGGTCGCCGAGAGATCCTGCGCGGCCCGCATGCCCAAAACGGCCGCTTCGAGCAGCGAGTTGCTGGCGAGCCGATTGGCGCCGTGGAGACCGGTCGAAGCCGCCTCCCCGACCACCCAGAGACCGGGCACAGAACTGCGGCCATTCGCGTCCGTAGCCACCCCGCCCATGTGGTAATGAACAGCGGGACGAACCGGGATGAGGTCCGAATTGGGATCGACTCTCGCCTCCCGGCAGAGTGCGGCAATCAACGGGAACCGTCTGGAAAACCCGTTTCCGAGCGCCGGCCGGGCATCGAGAAAGACACGCCCGCCGCGGGCGATCTCGGCACTGATGGCACGCGCCACGATATCCCGCGCGGCCAGTTCGGCCCCCGGTTCGCGGGCGAGAAAACGCTCGCCCTTTTCGTTGACCAGCACTGCACCCTCGCCGCGCACCGCCTCGCTGACCAGTGCCAGCGGCCGCCGTTGGGAGTCGAGCGCCGTCGGGTGGAACTGCACGAATTCCATATCCGCAAGCACCGCGCCCGCCCGTGCAGCAAGCATCACCCCCTGGCCGAAATTGCCGATGGGGTTGGTGGTCGCGTCATAAAGCCCGCCGAGACCGCCGGTCGCCAGAACCACCCGCGTGGTCGGAACAATAACCGCTCCCGAGCCCGCCGCGCAGAGCAGGCCGGACACCGCATCGCCATTCGTCAAAAGCCGACGAACCTCAACACCGTCAAGCACCGTAATCGACGGCGTTCTGGAAACGGCTTCGACCAACGCCCGGACGATCGCCGCGCCCGAGCCGTCGCCCGCCACATGCACGATACGGCGGCGCGAATGGGCGGCCTCCAGCCCGAGCGAAAGCGAACCGTCGCCGGCCCGGTCGAAACGGACGCCGAGTTTTTCCAGGATGGCGATGGCGTCCGGGGCTTGCCTCAGGATCGAAGCGGCGACTGCCGGATCACAAAGTCCGTCGCCGGCTGCGAGTGTATCGGCCAGATGCAGGTCCGCGCTGTCGTCTGGCCCGAGGCTGGCAGCTATGCCGCCCTGCGCCCAGGCGCTCGACGTTTCCGCACCCAAGGCGGCGCGGGTGATCAGCACGACGGGCTGCGGCGCCAAGGTCAGCGCCGTCACAAGGCCCGCCAGGCCGCTGCCGACGATCGCGATGCGGCCGGCGAGATGGTCGAGTATCTCGGTCATATGGCGAGCATCCTCTCGACCGCGTGGCGGGCGGCAACCGCGATCGATGGATCGACGGTCACCTCGTGCCGGTTTTCCTCCAGCGCCTTGCGGATGTTGGCGAGCGTGATCCGCTTCATGTGCGGGCAGAGGTTGCAGGGCCGCACGAATTCTACATCCGGATGATGCACGGCGACATTGTCGCTCATCGAGCACTCGGTCAGAAGCACGACGCGGGCCGGCTTCTTTTGGCCGACATAATCGGACATGACAGCCGTGGAACCGGCAAAATCGGCTTCTGCCACCACTTCCGGCGGGCATTCCGGATGCGCCAGCACAACGACGCCCGGATGCGCCTCGCGCAGATCGCGGACGTCCTGCGCGTTGAACAACTCGTGCACTTCGCAATGGCCGTGCCAGGCGATGATCTCGACACTGGTTTCCCGCGCGACGTTCTGCGCCAGGTATTCGTCCGGGATCATCAGCACTTTCGGGACACCGAGCGACTCCACCACCTGTTTAGCATTGCCGGAGGTGCAGCAGATATCGGACGCCGCCTTCACCGCCGCAGACGTGTTCACGTAGGTGATGATCGGCACGCCCGGATGCGCCTGCCGCAGCAGCGCGATGTCCTCGGGCGTGATCGAATCCGCCAGCGAACAGCCCGCCGCCATGTCCGGGATCAGTACCGTCTTCCCCGGGTTCAGCAGCTTTGCCGTCTCCGCCATGAAATGCACGCCGGCGAGCACGATCACATCCGCATCCACGTCGATCGCCTTGCGGGCGAGCGCCAGACTGTCGCCGACGATATCCGCGACGCCATGGAAGATTTCCGGCGTCTGGTAATTGTGAGCGAGGATGACGGCGTTGCGGGTGCGCTTGAGCTCCAGGATCGCGGCGACATCCGCCTCGTAGCTCATCCACTCGGCCTTCGGGATGACGCGGCTGACACGATCGTAAAGCTGGGAAACCGAAACCGGGGAATTCATGAGCGACTCCTTTTATACTCGAAGTGAGTATATCCGGCGCAGAGACATATTCTCGTTTAGAGTTTATGTCAATTGCGTGAAAGCGGAAGTTTCGAACCGGAAAGCGCGCGCTCTTCGAGTACCGCATGACGGTAGCGGAAGAGCTTGGCCGGCCGGCCGCCAGTCTCGCTGGTCGCCTCCCCGGTTTCCTCGATCAGCTCCTGCTGGTCGATCAGCCTGCGGAAGTTCGGCTTGTGCAGCGTCAGGCCGGCCAGCGCTTCGACGGTGCGCTGCAATTGCGACAGCGTAAAACTCTCCGGCATCAGTTCGAAGACTACCGGGCGATATTTGATCTTGGCGCGCAGCCGCGCGATCCCGGTCGCCAGGATACGGCGGTGATCGGCAAACATCGATCGACCGAAATTTTTGGCCGGCGGACAACCGGCCTCGGTCACAAGGCCTGCCTCATACATCAACTCGTAACGCTGCAGGCCGAGATCCTCGTTCCAGGCGGCACCGTCTAGCCCGAAGGCAAAATCGACGCGACGCTGGCGGTGTTCGCGGCGCGCCGTTTCCGAAGCGACCCAATCCTGCAGGCGGTCGGTGATGGCCGCCTGTATCTCCGGCCTCCCCCCGCGATGGTCCTCCCAGGGGAAATATTCGTACCAGCCGTGCCAGCCGGGTTTTCCGGCGCCGGGTGCGGCCTGCTCGCGGACGAGGCCGAGATAGCTGATCGAGATCGTCCGCCCCTCGGCATCCTCATGGGTGCGGTCGCGGTCGGCGAACGTATAGAGCTGTTCGAGATAACCGAGCGGATGGCCTGTCTGGTCGCCGACCCATTCGCGAAGCCCGGCCTGTAGGCTGCGATGGCCGAGCTCGAAAGGGCCGGACGGCAGCGCATCTCCCGAGCGTACCGTCATCACGCGCGGCTCGTCGCCGGTGACGGCGGACAGAACCGCGATCAGTTCCGCATGGGCAAGTCCGATGGTCAAGCAAACTCCGGGTCACGTAACGTGGAAAGCCTGTCTGGCATGAAAATCACGTTACGCGAACCCCGGAGCTCAAATCAAACGATATCAGCAACTTGGCCTATTTGATTTCGACAGCAACGTCGGAGACCGGAGGCACTGCCTTGATCAGTCCCGTTTCCTTCATGAAGGCGGCGAAGCGCTGGTAGCGGCCTTGGTCGAGTGCGGCCGGACGCTTGGCAAAACGCGGCAGCGTGTCGAAGAACGCGGTGCGGTTCAACTCGTCGTCGAGGCTCGGATAGGCCTTGACAAAAAGCTGCCAGGCCTCCAGCGGATGGTTGGTGATGTAGATCGAGGCCTGTTCGACTGCATGCAGGAAACGCGGCAGCCGGTTATCGCCAGCAGAATCGCGGCGGGTGACGAAGATCAGTTCGTCATAAGCAGGAACCCCGTGCTCTTCAGGGAAAAACGCCCGCCCCGCATGGCCTTCCAGCTTCATCTGGGTCAGCTCGAAATTGCGGAACCCACCGAGCGTCGCATCCACCTTGCCCCCGATCAGCGACGGCGACAGCGAAAAGTTGACGTTGATCAGCTCCACGTCGTCGTTGGAAAGCCCTTCCGAGGCCAGCATGCGCTTCAGCATCGCATCCTCGAAACCGGTCACGGAAAAGCCGACCTTCTTGCCTTTCAGGTCCTTGAGGCTCTTGATCGGACCGTCCGCCAGCACAGTGACGGTGTTGAGCGGCGTTTCGACCAGCGTGCCGAACCGCACAAGCGGCAGGCCCGCTTCGTGGTCGAGATAGAGGTTTGGCTGATAGTGGATGCCGATATCCGCCTCGCCCGCCGAAACCAGCCGCGGCACCGCGGAGGCATCGGACGGCGGGATGAGCTCGACGTCGAGATTGGCATCGCCAAACAGCCCGCGCTCTTTGGCGATGACCATTGGCGCGTGGTCCGGATTGACGAACCATTCGAGCAGCACGCTCAGCTTGTCGGCCGCCTGCGCAGAAATCGGAGTGGCAAGGCTTGCCAGCGCGATGAGGGACGCGGTGAGGATACGGATCATGATCGGACGGAACTCCTTGATGCGGATGAGGATTCAGGGTCGGCTTCGCTGGCCCAGGGGGCGAGACCGGATGTCAGCCGGTCGATGAGAAGCCGCAAAATGAGGGTGAGAATGGCGAGTATGACCATTGCTGCAAACACCGTGTCGGTCTGCATGCGGGCATTGGCCTGGACCATCACGAAGCCGAGCCCGCCGGATGCCCCGACCCACTCGCCGACGACCGCCCCGAGCGGCGCCAGGGGTGCCGCGAC
>NZ_JALBGW010000164.1:0-10117 GCF_023006485.1 Neorhizobium sp. BETTINA12A | reverse complement strand
CCGCGATCCGCGCCGGCGAGGTGATCAACAAGGCCGAGCCGATCCCGGCGCTCAACATCGCCGCCTGCGACAAGATCATGGACCGTTTCGACCGCCTGCGGAACGCCAACGGCGGAACGCCGACCGCGGTGCTGCGCGACAAGATGCAGCGCACCATGCAGGACGACGCCGCCGTGTTCCGCACCCAGGAATCGCTGGAATCGGGCTGCAAGCGCATGTCGGCGATCTGGGGCGAGCTGAAGGACATCAAGGTCACCGACCGTTCGATGATCTGGAACTCGGACCTTGTCGAGACGCTGGAACTGGAAAACCTGATGGCGAACGCGATCGCCACGGTGGTCGGCGCGGAAGCCCGCAAGGAAAGCCGCGGCTCCCACGCCCGCGAGGACTACACATCCGGCCCGTTCGGCGGCCGCGACGACGAGAACTGGCGCAAGCACACGCTTGCCTGGGTCAGCGACAACGGCGACGTCAAGCTAGACTATCGCCCGGTTCACACCGAGCTCATCGCCGAAGGCATCGATCCGCACAAGATCGAGCCGAAGGCACGCGTGTACTGATCTGAGGGAACTGGACCATGGTTGAACTCGCTCTCCCCAAGAACTCTCAGATGACCGAAGGCAAGACCTGGCCGAAGCCGGCTGGTGCCAAGAACGTCCGGGAATTCCGCATCTACCGCTGGAGCCCGGATGACGGCCAGAACCCGCGCATCGACACCTATTATATCGATGTCGACGATTGCGGCCCGATGGTTCTCGACGGTCTGCTCTACATCAAGAACAATATCGACCCGACGCTGACGTTGCGCCGCTCCTGTCGCGAGGGCATCTGCGGCTCCTGCGCGATGAACATCGACGGCACCAACACGCTCGCCTGCACCAAGGGCATGGACGACGTGAAGGGCACCGTGAAGGTCTATCCGCTGCCGCATATGCCTGTGGTCAAGGACCTGGTTCCGGACCTCACCAACTTCTACGCCCAGCACCGCTCGATCGAGCCCTGGCTGAAGACGGTTTCGCCGCCGCCGGCCAAGGAATGGAAGCAGAGCCACGAAGACCGCCAGAAGCTCGACGGCCTCTACGAGTGCATCCTGTGCGCCTGCTGCTCGACCTCCTGTCCGAGCTACTGGTGGAACGGCGACCGGTATCTCGGCCCGGCCACCCTTTTGCAGGCCTATCGCTGGCTGATCGATAGCCGCGACGAAGCCAAGGGCGAGCGCCTCGACAATCTCGAGGACCCGTTCCGGCTCTATCGCTGCCACACGATCATGAACTGCGCCCAGACCTGCCCCAAGGGCCTGAACCCGGCCAAGGCGATCGCCGAAATCAAGAAGATGATGGTCGAGCGCCGCGTCTGAGGCGTTCTCGGCAATTTGATGCCTCATTCGGTCCCTGCGTCGGCGGGACCGGATGCATTGCAGCATTCTTCTTGATCAGCCATGCCGAATTGTTCCAGTACGACTTGATTAACCAAGGTGGTTTACGATAATTCGGTCTCAATTCAGTGGCATCGGTGGCGGGTCAAGCTGAAAGCAGGAGTTAGATGATGCAGTTCAGATACGTGGCGACGGGACTTGTTCTAGCCTTGGCACTGGCGGGTTGCCAGCGCACTTCGTATAGCCCCTACAGCGATCTGCCTGCCCAACCCTCTCAGCCCGCTCCGCTTCAGGCGCAGCCCGTGCCGTCCGTTCAAGGCGGCCAGTTGCCGCCGCCTCCCGGCACCGCGGGTTCCTCCCAGTTCCCGAGCGCGCCCGGCGCAAATCCTGCCATGGCTTCGGCCAATCCGGCCGCACCGCCTGCGAGTGCGCTCGACGTCAAGAAGGAAGCGATGGTCGGCAACTGGCGCGTTTCCAACGGCGGTTCGTCCTGCGACATGTTCTTGACGCTCACCAATCTCGGCGGTGGTTCGCGCGGCGGTACCCGCGGCTGTGCCGGCGAACTGACGGCAATGGGTTCGTGGGAAGTGTCCGGCAAGATGGTCCAGTTCAAGAACCGGGCCGGCGACGTGATCGGACGCGTCTACAAGAGCGCCGAGAACCGCTTTGACGGCACGATGAATTCCGGTCAGCAAGTCAGCCTCAGCCGTTAAGCGGCCCCCGCAATTTCGAGGGCGTCCGGTTGGAACCCATCCCCGAATACACGACGAGTGTCGGTGAGGAGCTGAGAGCCCTCACCGCATCCGGCGTGCTGACCGCCGATCGGGCCCAGCTTTCGGTTGCCGCCAAACTCGACCATCTGCTGACCTGCCTTCGCGAGACGAGGCCGGCGAAGAAGAAAAGCTCGCTCGGCTGGCTTTTCGCCAAGGGCGGCGGGCGGCCGCGCGAAATACGCGGGCTCTACGTGCATGGCAGCGTCGGGCGTGGCAAGACCATGCTGATGGACATGTTCTTCAAGAAGGCGCCAACGACGAAGAAACGCCGGGCGCATTTCCACGAGTTTATGGCGGATGTGCACAACCGCATCCACGACCACCGCCAGAAGCTGAAACGCGGCGAGACCAAGCAGGCCGATCCCGTGCCGCCGGTCGCTGCAGCCCTCTTTGCGGAGGCCGAACTCCTCTGCTTCGACGAATTCTCGGTCACCGACATCACCGACGCGATGATCCTGGCGCGGCTGTTCACGGAGCTGTTCGGGCTCGGCTGTGTTCTTGTCGCCACCTCAAACGTTGCGCCGGACGATCTCTACAGGGACGGGCTGAACCGCGGCCTCTTCCTGCCGTTTATCGCGCTGCTCAACCGGTATGTCGACGTGGTCACCCTCGATTCACCCAACGACTACCGCATGCAGAAGCTCGCAAGCCTGCCGGTCTACGTGACGCCGCTCGACGCGCGCGCCGACGCGGCGATGGAATCCGCCTGGCACCAGGTGACCGAGGGCGAGAAGGCGGCGCCTGCCGAGATCCCGATAAAGGGCCGCAGCATCCATGTGCCCTCGGCCGCCGGGCGGGCGGCGCGCTTCGATTTCAGGGACATCTGCGGCAAGCCGCTGGGTGCGTCGGACTATCTGGCGCTTGCCCATCGTTTCGATGCCATCTTCGTCGAGCACGTTCCGCAGCTCGGGCCGGAGAAGCGCAACGAAACCAAGCGGCTGATCAATCTCGTCGACACGCTCTACGACCACACGGTCCGGCTCTATATTTCCGCGGCGACCGCGCCGGAAGGTATCCTCCTGGAGCGAAAAGGCACAGAAGGCTTCGAGTTCGACCGCACCATCTCGCGTCTTTTCGAGATGCGCAGCCCTGACTATCTTGCGCTGCACCAGGAAAAGCGCCGCTGACTTTAACGGTTTGGTGACAGAAAATCTTACGTTTACGTAAGAGTTTTGATATCTAACCGATTGAAAAAGTTGAGCGGAAAATAATCGATTGCCATTTTGAGCGGATGGGGCTATGCGGTCTGGCACATTGGTAGGCGAGCCGTAGTCTGCCAAGGATTCGGATCTCGAAAGGAAGCTTTTCGATGGCGCGCAAGAAGATCGCACTTATTGGTTCTGGCATGATTGGTGGCACGCTGGCGCATCTCGCCAGCCTGAAGGAACTGGGCGACATCGTCCTCTTCGACATCGCCGACGGCATTCCGCAGGGCAAGGGCCTCGATATCGCCCAGTCCGGCCCGGTCGAGGGCTTCAATGCCAAGCTTTCCGGCGCCAGCGATTACGCGGCCATCGAGGGCGCCGACGTCTGCATCGTCACCGCCGGCGTCGCCCGCAAGCCGGGCATGAGCCGCGACGACCTGCTCGGCATCAACTTGAAGGTCATGGAACAGGTCGGCGCCGGCATCAAGAAATATGCCCCGAATGCCTTCGTGATCTGCATCACCAACCCGCTCGACGCGATGGTCTGGGCTCTCCAGAAGTTCTCCGGCCTGCCGAAGAACATGGTTGTCGGCATGGCCGGCGTGCTCGACTCGGCTCGCTTCCGTCTCTTCCTCTCCGAAGAATTCAACGTCTCCGTCCAGGACGTCACCGCCTTCGTTCTCGGCGGCCACGGCGACACGATGGTGCCGCTCGCCCGTTACTCGACCGTCGGCGGCGTACCGCTCACCGACCTCGTCAAGATGGGCTGGGTCACCAAGGAACGTCTCGAAGAAATCATCCAGCGCACCCGTGACGGCGGCGCTGAAATCGTCGGCCTGCTGAAGACCGGTTCGGCCTATTACGCGCCTGCCGCTTCGGCGATCGAAATGGCTGAATCCTTCCTCAAGGACAAAAAGCGCGTTCTCCCGGCTGCCGCCTATCTCTCCGGCCAGTACGGCGTGAAGGACATGTATGTCGGCGTTCCGACGATCATCGGTGCCGGTGGCGTCGAGCGCATCATCGAGGTCGAGTTCAACAAGGACGAAGAAGCCGCCTTCCAGAAGTCCGTCGGCGCCGTTGCCGGCCTCTGCGAAGCCTGCATCAACATCGCCCCGGCTCTCAAGTAATTGACGCGCTGAAGTCATCGAAACAGGGATAAACCCATGAACATTCATGAATATCAGGCTAAGGCTCTGCTGAAGGGTTATGGCGCGCCGGTTGCGGAAGGTGTCGCGATCCTGAAGGCTGACGAGGCCGAGGCGGCTGCGAAGTCGCTGCCGGGTCCGCTTTACGTCGTCAAGAGCCAGATCCATGCGGGCGGCCGCGGCAAGGGCAAGTTCAAGGAACTCGGCCCCGACGCCAAGGGCGGCGTTCGCCTCGCCTTCTCGATCGAAGAAGCCAAGGCGCATGCCAAGGAAATGCTCGGCAACACGCTGGTGACCGCGCAGACCGGCGAAGCCGGCAAGCAGGTCAACCGCCTCTATATCGAAGACGGCGCCGATATTGCCCGCGAACTCTATTGCTCGCTGCTGGTCGACCGCTCGGTCGGCCGCGTCGCATTCGTGGTTTCGACCGAAGGCGGCATGGACATCGAAGCCGTCGCCCACGATACGCCTGAAAAGATCCACACAATCGCCATCGATCCGGAAGCCGGCGTAACGGCTGCGGACATTGCTGCGATCTCCAAGGCTCTGGAACTCGACGGCGCTGCCGCCGAAGACGCCAAGTCGCTCTTCCCGCTGCTCTACAAGGCCTTCAACGAGAAGGACATGGCCCTTCTTGAGATCAATCCGCTGATCGTCATGAAGAACGGCCACCTGCGCGTCCTCGACGCGAAGATGTCGTTCGATGGCAATGCGCTCTTCCGTCACGACGACGTCAAGGCGCTGCGCGACGAGACTGAAGAAGACGCCAAGGAAATCGAGGCCTCCAAGTGGGACCTCGCTTACGTGGCGCTCGACGGCAATATCGGCTGCATGGTCAACGGCGCCGGTCTGGCCATGGCGACGATGGACATCATCAAGCTCTACGGCAAGGAGCCGGCTAACTTCTGCGACGTCGGCGGCGGCGCCGGCAAGGAGAAGGTGGCTGCGGCCTTCAAGATCATCACTGCGGACCCGAAGGTCGAGGGCATCCTCGTCAACATCTTCGGCGGCATCATGCGCTGCGACGTCATCGCTGAAGGCGTTGTCGCGGCGGTGCAGGAAGTCGGCTTGAAGGTTCCGCTCGTGGTGCGCCTCGAAGGTACCAATGTCGAGCTCGGCAAGAAGATCCTGAATGAATCTGGTCTCGCTATCACGGCGGCTGACGACCTTGACGATGCGGCGAAGAAGATCGTCGCGGCGATCGAAGCCTAACCTGGAAGGACCGGAACCAATGTCTATTCTCGTCAACAAAGACACCAAGGTCATCGTCCAGGGCCTGACCGGGAAGACCGGCACCTTTCATACCGAGCAGGCGCTCGCCTACTACGGCACCAAGATGGTGGGCGGCGTTCATCCCAAGAAGGGCGGCGAATCATGGTCGTCCGGCGTCGACGGTACGTCGCTGCCGATCTTCACCTCGGTTGCCGAAGCCAAGGAACGCACGGGCGCCGACGCGACCGTGATCTACGTTCCGCCGGCAGGCGCAGCGGACGCGATCATCGAGGCGATCGAAGCCGAAGTTCCTTTCATCACCTGCATCACCGAAGGCATCCCGGTCATGGACATGGTGCGCGTCAAGGCTCGCCTCGACCGTTCCAAGTCGCGCCTGCTCGGCCCCAACTGCCCGGGCATCCTGACCCCGGAAGAATGCAAGATCGGCATCATGCCGGGCTCGATCTTCCGCAAGGGCTCGGTCGGCATCGTTTCCCGCTCGGGCACGCTCACTTATGAGGCCGTGTTCCAGACCTCGAACGAAGGCCTCGGCCAGACGACCGCTGTCGGCATCGGCGGCGACCCGGTCAAGGGCACCGAGTTCATCGACGTCCTGGAAATGTTCCTCGCCGACGACGCCACCACCTCGATCATCATGATCGGCGAAATCGGCGGTTCGGCTGAAGAAGACGCAGCGCAGTTCCTCAAGGACGAAGCCAAGAAGGGCCGCAGCAAGCCGATGGCCGGCTTCATCGCAGGTCGCACCGCTCCGAAGGGCCGCACCATGGGTCATGCCGGTGCCGTGGTTTCCGGTGGCAAGGGTGATGCGGAATCGAAGATCGCGGCCATGGAATCGGCGGGCATCAAGGTGTCGCCGTCCCCGGCCCGTCTCGGCAAGACCTTGGTTGAAGTCCTCAAGGGCTGACGCCACATAAAGGACACTCGCCGCCCCTAGATAGATAGGTGGCGATTGATCCGACAAGCTTCGGACAGGCGAAGCGCTTCATGCTTCGCCTGTCCGTGTTTTGCGTCTCTTAATTTTGGGGGCGCGTGACCGCCAGATGCGGTCCGGTACCAAGACGAAGACCAAGAAAATGCGGAAGACCGGAAGTATTTTTCGGTTCCGATTACGTCAGGAGGCGGGCGCGGCGCCCGCAGATAACCATGGCACGGCAAGAAGCCAACGAGCAGTTCCTCATCACCTCTTTCCTCGACGGACAGAACGCGGCCTATATCGAGCAGCTTCATGCTCGGTACGAGGACGACCCGACATCCGTCGCACCGGAATGGCAGGCCTTCTTCAAGGCACTCGCCGACAATCCGGACGATGTGAAGGCGGCCGCCAAGGGAGCCTCATGGCAGCGCAAGAACTGGCCGATCACGGCTAACGGCGAACTGGTGTCGGCACTCGACGGCAACTGGCCGATCGTCGAAAAGGCGATCGAAACGAAGGTCAAGGCGAAGGCGGAAGCGACTGCTGTCGCGACCGGCAAGCCGGTCAACGAAACCGATGTGCTGCAGGCGACGCGCGATAGCGTCCGCGCCATCATGATGATCCGCGCCTACCGCATGCGCGGCCACCTGCATGCCAAGCTCGACCCGCTCGGCATTGCCAGCGCGGTCGAGGACTATAACGAGCTGTCGCCGTCCGCTTACGGCTTCACCGAAGCAGACTACGACCGCAAGATCTTCATCGACAACGTGCTCGGCCTCGAATACGCGACGCTGCGCCAGATGATCGAGATTCTGGAGCGGACCTATTGCTCGACCCTCGGTGTCGAGTTCATGCATATCTCCAATCCGGAAGAAAAGTCCTGGATCCAGGAGCGCATCGAAGGCCCGGGCAAGGGCGTCGAGTTCACGCCGGAAGGCAAGAAGGCGATCCTTTCCAAGCTGGTCGAGGCTGAAGGTTACGAGCAGTTCCTCGACGTCCGGTTCAAGGGCACCAAGCGCTTCGGCCTCGACGGCGGTGAATCGTTGATCCCGGCGCTCGAACAGATCATCAAGCGCGGCGGCCAGGAGGGCCTTGAAGAAGTCGTTCTCGGCATGCCGCATCGCGGCCGCCTGAACGTGCTCACCAACGTCATGCACAAGCCGCACCGTGCTGTCTTCCACGAGTTCAAGGGCGGTTCGTTCAAGCCCGACGAAGTCGAAGGCTCGGGCGACGTCAAGTACCATCTCGGCGCTTCGTCGGACCGTGAATTCGACGGCAACAAGGTCCACATGTCGCTGACGGCCAACCCGTCGCATCTGGAAATCGTCAACCCGGTGGTCATGGGCAAGGCCCGCGCCAAGCAGGACATGCTCGCCAAGGCCTGGGACGGCGATATCATTCCGCTGAAGGAACGCTCCAAGGTTCTGCCGCTGCTGCTGCACGGCGATGCCGCGTTTGCGGGCCAGGGCGTCGTGGCCGAAATCCTCGGCCTGTCGGGTCTGCGCGGCCATCGCGTTGCCGGCACGATGCACGTCATCGTCAATAACCAGATCGGCTTCACCACCAACCCGGCCTTCTCGCGTTCGTCGCCCTATCCGTCCGACGTCGCAAAGATGATCGAGGCGCCGATCTTCCACGTCAATGGCGACGATCCGGAAGCGGTCGTCTATGCCGCCAAGGTCGCGACCGAATACCGGATGAAGTTCCACAAGCCGGTCGTCATCGACATGTTCTGCTACCGCCGCTTCGGTCATAACGAAGGCGACGAGCCGGCGTTCACGCAGCCGAAGATGTACAAGGTCATCCGCGCCCACAAGACGGTCGCGCAGATCTATGCCGACCGCCTGATCGCCGAAGGCCTCGTCACCGATGGTGAATTCGAGAAGATGAAGGCCGACTGGCGCGCCAATCTCGAAACCGAGTTCGAGGCCGGCCAGAGCTACAAGCCGAACAAGGCCGACTGGCTGGACGGTCAGTGGTCGGGCCTGCGCTCGGCCGACAATGCCGACGAACAGCGCCGCGGCAAGACTGCGATGCCGATGAAGGAACTGAGGGAAATTGGCCGCAAGCTGGCGACCATTCCGGAAGGCTTCAACGCGCACCGCACCATCAAGCGGTTCATGGAGAACCGTTCGCAGATGGTCGAGACCGGCGAAGGCATCGACTGGGCCATGGCGGAAGCCCTGGCATTCGGCTCGCTTGCCGTCGAAGGCACCAAGATCCGCCTGTCCGGTCAGGATTGCGAACGCGGCACGTTCTCGCAGCGTCATTCGGTTCTCTACGATCAGGACACCGAAGAGCGTTACATCCCGCTCGCCAACCTGTCGCCGACCCAGGCCCGTTACGAAGTCATCAACTCGATGCTTTCGGAAGAGGCTGTCCTCGGCTTCGAATACGGTTATTCGCTTGCCCGTCCGAATGCGCTGACGCTGTGGGAAGCCCAGTTCGGCGACTTCGCCAACGGTGCGCAGGTCGTGTTCGACCAGTTCATCTCGTCGGGCGAACGCAAGTGGCTGCGCATGTCCGGTCTCGTCTGCCTTCTGCCGCACGGTTATGAAGGCCAGGGTCCGGAACACTCTTCGGCCCGCCTGGAACGCTGGCTGCAGATGTGCGCCGAAGACAACATGCAGGTCGCCAACGTCACGACGCCGGCCAACTACTTCCACATCCTGCGCCGGCAGACGAAGCGGGACTTCCGCAAGCCGCTGATCCTGATGACGCCGAAGTCGCTGCTGCGCCACAAGCGGGCCACCTCGACGCTTGCCGAAATGGCCGGCGAATCCGCCTTCCATCGCCTCCTCTGGGACGATGCGGAGGTCATCAAGGATGGTCCGATCAAGCTGCAGAAGGATGCCAAGATCCGTCGCGTCGTGCTCTGCACCGGCAAGGTCTATTACGACCTTCTCGAAGAGCGCGAAAAGCGCGGCATCGACGACATCTACCTGCTGCGCATCGAACAGCTCTATCCGTTCCCGGCCAAGGCCTTGATCAACGAACTTTCCCGCTTCCGCAACGCGGAAATGGTCTGGTGCCAGGAAGAGCCGAAGAACATGGGCGGCTGGTCGTTCATCGACCCGTATCTGGAATGGGTTCTGGCGCATATCGATGCCAAGTATCAGCGTGTCCGGTATACGGGCCGGCCGGCAGCGGCCTCGCCTGCAACGGGCCAGATGTCGAAGCATCTCGCACAGCTCGAAGCCTTCCTCGAAGACGCGCTCGGCGGCTGATTCCCAGCCGCTCCTTCACTTTTCACAGACACAACCTGACAAACACGGAAACAGATCATGGCCACCGAAATCCGCGTCCCCACTCTCGGCGAGTCCGTCAGCGAGGCAACTGTCGGCACCTGGTTCAAGAAGGTCGGCGATACGGTCAAGGCCGACGAGCCGCTCCTTGAGCTCGAAACGGACAAGGTGACCGTCGAGGTTCCGTCGCCGGCCGCCGGCGTTCTGACCGAGATTGTCGCCGCCAATGGCGAGACCGTCGGCCTCGGCGCCCTGCTCGGCCAGATCGCCGCAGGTGCTGCTGGTGCC
>NZ_JALBGW010000163.1:0-10148 GCF_023006485.1 Neorhizobium sp. BETTINA12A | reverse complement strand
CGCTCAAGCTGCCGCAGGTGCAGACGATCCGCCAGGCCATCTTTTCCCGGTCGAGCGCCTCCTGGGCGACGCGCCTCGTAATGCTCGGCGGCGGAAACGCGATCAGCGGCAACGCATCGCCACGCGACAGGACATGGTCCGGATCGCGTGCCAGCCAGACCAGCGGTTCGCGATAAAGCAGCCGCCCATGCGTCTCGCCGATATGCCGCTTGGCGAGCACCAGATCGAGATCGCCAATGTCCTGCATCTGGTAGAGCACCGCGGAAAGCGCCACGGTCAGTTCCAGATCGACCAGCGGATAAAGCCGGATGAAATCTTCGAGGATCGACGTCAGCCGGCTCGCCACCACGTCTTCCGAAACTCCGAGCCGCAACCGCCCACGCAACCGGCTTTCGCCGAACAGCGAGGCGACCTTGCCGTTCATATCCAGCATGCCGCGCGCATAGCCGAGCAGCGCCTCGCCTTCCGCCGTCAGCTTTACCTGATGGGTATCGCGAAACACCAACTGACGGCCGAGCGATTTTTCCAGCCGTTGGATATGCTGGGTGACGGTCGATTGGCCGACGCCCAGCCGGGCCGCCGCTTCCGTGAAACTGCCGGTCTGCTGCAGCATGACGAAACTGTTCAGATGATGAAGGTTCAGCATGGCTATCCGTTACCGTGATAACTGTTAGTGTTTGAATTCTGCTTCATGATAAGTGAAGGGTAAATCCTCAAATCCGAGGAATCTCGCCCATGAGCCATTTTCTGCCGGACCGCTTCACGGTCCTTCTCGTCTGCACCGTCATCCTCGCTTCGGTCCTGCCGATCCATGGCGTTTATGCCGACTGGTTCAACGTCGCGACCGACATCGCCATTGGCCTGTTGTTCTTCCTGCATGGCGCGCGCCTGTCGCGCGACGTAGTGGTGGCCGGCATCCTGCACTGGCGCCTGCACCTGACGATCCTGCTGACGACATTCGCGATCTTCCCCATTCTTGGGCTGATGATCGGATTTATTCCGGAAGATATCCTGGCGGCACCGCTTTATGCCGGCATCCTCTTCCTTTGCGTGCTCCCTTCGACCGTACAGTCCTCGATCGCGTTTACCTCCATGGCCGGCGGCAACGTGCCGGCGGCGATCTGTGCCGCTTCCGGCTCCAACATCTTCGGCATGTTCCTGACGCCGCTTCTCGCCGGCATCCTGCTTTCGACCACCGGTGACTCCGGTTTCTCCTGGGATGCGCTCGAAAGCATCCTGCTGCAGCTTCTCGCCCCCTTCGTCGTCGGCCAAATCCTGCAGCCCTGGATCGGCAACTGGATCCGCTCGAAGAAGAAGATGCTCGCCCCCGTCGACCGCGGCTCGATCCTGATGGTCGTTTACCTCGCCTTCTCGGAAGCGGTCATGGAAGGCCTGTGGCGCACCTTCTCCGCGCTCGATATCGGCGTCGTCATCCTCGTCGACATGGCGCTGCTGGCAGTCGTCATCTGCATCACCATGTTCGGCAGCCGCGCGCTCGGCTTCAACAAGGAGGACGAGATCACCATCACCTTCTGCGGCTCGAAGAAATCGCTCGCAAGCGGCGTGCCGATGGCCAACGCCATCTTCTCCGGCCAGTCCTCCTCGATCGGCGCCATCGTCCTGCCGCTGATGCTCTTCCACCAGATCCAGCTGATGGCCTGCGCCGTCATCGCCCAGAAATATGCGAACCGCCTGAAGGCGAAGAAGGATATGGTCGTGGCACCGGCTGCGGCTTGAGGGGCCGGTGGTGCTGATCAGGGCTTGCCGATCAGCGCACCTGCTCTGGCCCTGATCTGGGAAAGCTCACGGGTGGAAACCCGGCCTTTCCGCTGCGCATTGCGCGCCTTCCAGTCGAGGCTCTTCACTTGGTCGGCAAGGACCGTGCTGTCTC
This sequence comes from Neorhizobium sp. BETTINA12A, assembly GCF_023006485.1. Classification (NCBI taxonomy): domain Bacteria; kingdom Pseudomonadati; phylum Pseudomonadota; class Alphaproteobacteria; order Hyphomicrobiales; family Rhizobiaceae; genus Neorhizobium; species Neorhizobium sp. BETTINA12A. Next base: position 8,257 of record NZ_JALBGW010000163.1, on the reverse strand, counting down.
CGTCGTCGCCGATCGCCACCTCGAAAGGATATCCCTTCCGTTTGGTGGTCATCGGGCAACACAGCATCAAGCCGAAGCGATTGTAGCTTTGGGGACTCAACACGACGGCAGGCCGGCGTCCGGCCTGCTCATGTCCCGCCTGTGGAGAAAACTCCAGCCAGACGATATCTCCGGCCTCTGGAACATAGGAAGCAGCCGTCATAGGGCTTCCTTGCCAACAGGCCCTCCAAAATCGATTTCCTCATGCAGATTGTCGGGTGTCATCCCCGCAACGAGCTGGTCGAGATCAAGCTCCGCATCCCGCACCGGCTCAATAATGATCCGCCCGTTTTCCTCAGACACATCAACGACCGTGTCGATCTGCAGCTGCGCAGCCTCCATGACGGCGGCGGGAATGCGCACTGAGGCGCTGTTACCCCATTTTTTGACTGTCACGCGCATTGGTCGCTCCAACTCCAAGTAGATACATTGTCGATACAGTAGACCTCTAGAGCCGGGTGGTCAAATAACTCCCCAAAAACGAAAAACGGCCCTTCCCCCAAGAGGAAGGGCCGCATTGGGCTTGCTCGACTATATCGACCGGGTGCCCGGCAGCGGGTTAGTTGACCTGCTGCGGGGTGACCTGAGCCTCGATCGTCTTCGGAGCGACTGCGTCTGCGGCAATCGCGATCCGACGGGGCTTCATGGCTTCCGGAATGTTCCGGAGGAGATCGATATGGAGCAGGCCGTTCTTCAGCGAAGCGGACTGCACTTCGACATGATCGGCGAGCTGGAAGCGGCGCTCGAAGGCGCGCTTGGCGATGCCGCGATAGAGGTATTCGCTCTGTTCGGCAGCAGTTTCGTCTTCGCTCTTTTCACCCTTCACGGTCAGCACGTTCGCATGGGCTTCGAGGCTCAGTTCCTTTTCATCGAAACCGGCAACGGCCATGGTGATGCGATAGGTGTTATCGCCGGTCCGCTCGATATTGTAGGGCGGATAGCTCGGCGTCTGATCTGCCGGCCCGCGATTGTCGAGCAGGTTGAAAAGACGGTCGAAACCGACGGTGGAACGATAAAGAGGCGAGAAATCGACGTGACGCATGGAGTCCTCCTTGGGAAGCGACGTTGCGGTTTTTATCTGGGTTTGCGCATCCCTTGATTGGCGATGCGGTCCCGTTCAGCGGACCCGTTTGGCGCCCGCAGAGTTCAGATGGGGATTGATTTCCGCGGCTTCAAGAGCCCGGTTTGCGGCGCAGTTTTGCGCGTGAACCTGACATGAACGGCACGTTTCGGGCCGGTTCAGGATCGTTTTGATAGAAAAGACAGTGGAAGGCAGACTGTCTCTCTCGACCGAAGCTCCATTCGTCCCTTCGCTTCGGTCATCAATTGCCGGAATCGCTTGGGGTATCCCTAGCCCCGCGATTCCGGCTTCTTTTTTCCTGCTGAAAACGCCTTCAGTCCTCGGCCCGAGACTCCAGCGATGCGCCCGGCAGATAAAGCAGGATCGGCCTGATTTCGTAGACCGCCGTCGGATTGGCCCGGCGCAGATCTCGGGCGGCAGCAATGGCCCCCTCGATCGTCGGAAAATCCACTACGTAGAGGCCGAGCAATTGCTCCTTGGTCTCGGCAAACGGTCCGTCGATGACCATGCCTTCGCCCTTGCCGCGCAGCGTCACCGCGCCCTCCGTCGGCCCGAGCCGGGCGGCAGGTCCCAGGGATTTCTGCGCAACCAGGCGGTCATTGACCTCGAGCAGCTCGGTCATCAGCGCCTGGTCCTCCTCCTCGGTCCAGGATTGGACCACCCCCTCCTGGTGATAGGCAAGAATTGCGTAATACATGGCTTGTCTCCTCCCGATCTGGCCGGCATTGCGCGCAGAGCTCCATGGCCTTGACTACACATATTTGATCGCCACCGCGCAAGTCATCCGTCCAATCAGTGATTGCGGCAACCCCTCAGGTTGCGGTTGCCCCTCATCCGGCTGCCGCCACCTTCTCCCCGTTCTGACGGGGAGAAGAGGATATGCCGCACCCTCCTCGTCCCTCATAGGTCCTTGGGAAACACTACCTTCTTGCGAAAAGAGGGAGCGACGAACCGGCCACTTGCGTCCTTCTTCCCGTCAGAACGGGGAGAAGGTCCCGGCAGGGGGATGAGGGGCAACCCTGCACGCACCCCAACCCACATCACATCCTCCAAACAACAATCTCCTTGACGTCCCGCCGCCGCTGGCTGACGCTGGCCGGCATGAGCGAAGCGGCAGATTCCATCGGCGACATTCTCCACCCGACCCCGGGCAACCCGGCGCCGGCCAATTATTCGGCCGGCTATTTCACCGGCCATCGCGGCACAAGGTTGCGCTACGGTCTGTTTCGCTCCGAGATATCACCGGCGATCGGCACTATCGTGCTCGTGCAGGGCCGCAACGAGTCCATCGAAAAATACTTCGAAACGATCCGTGACCTCAACGCCATGGGCCTCTGGGTCGCGACCTTCGACCTGCGCGGCCAGGGCGGATCGCAGCGGCTGACGAAAAATCCGCGCAAGGGCCATGTCCGCCGCTTTTCCGATTACGAGCGGGATCTCGAGATCTTCCTCGAACATATCGTGCTGCCCGATGCCCGCCTGCCCTTCTTCCTTGTTGCCCATTCGACCGGTGCCCTGATCGCACTCTCGGCCGCCCCGCGGCTTTCGAACCGCATCAACCGGATGGCGGTTGCAGCCCCCTATATCGCGCTCTCAGGTCAGGGTGTTCCGGAAGGCTTCATCCGCACGCTTGCCGGGATTGCGAGCTGGACCGGTTTCGGCCGCGTCTCGATGGGCACCGATCGCAGCAACCGCGCCTTCGAAGGCAACCCGCTGACTTCCGACCGCAAGCGTTTCGCCCGCAACATGGAGATCGGCGCCGCCCATCCGGAGCTGACGATCGGCCCGCCGACGGCCCGCTGGCTGCACGAGACGTTCAAGGCGGCTCGCCGCGTATCTTCTCAATCGCATCTGACCAGGATCACCATTCCAACCCTGATCCTCGCTCCCGTTCTCGACGCCATCGTCCCCTATGCGGCGCAGGAGGAACTGTCGCGCAATTTCCGCGCCGGCCAGCTCATCACCATCAACGGCGGACGCCACGAAGTGTTTCACGACAAGGATATCTATCGCGCCCAGGCGCTCGCGGCGATCGAGGCCTTCATGCCTGGACAGGATGGCAGCTTCGGGCTTTCCGAAACCGCTGCTTGATCCGCGGGTCTGTCTGCCAACCTATTTGCCGGAAAGCAGCTTCATCGCTTCCGCATGCACGGTCTTGCTGCCGGCCGCGAGGATATTGCCGCCGTTTTCCGGGCGCCCGCCGTCCCAGGTGGTGATGATGCCGCCGGCCTGCTCGATGATCGGGATCAGCGCACCGACGTCATAAGGCTTCAGGTTGTTCTCGACCACGATATCCACATGGCCGGAGGCGAGCAGCACATAGGCGTAGCAATCGCAGCCGTAACGGAACAGCTGCACCTTTTCCTCGACCGAACGGTATCTCGCCAGATCGTCGCCGGCAAAGATATGCGGCGACGTGGTGAACAGGGTGGCGTCGGCAAGGCTGCCGCAGTCACGCACCGAAATCTGGCGCTCGCCATCCGGGCCTGAATACCAGGCGCGGGTGCCGTCGGCGAAATAACGCTCGCCGATAAAAGGCTGGTCCATCAGGCCCATGATGGCGCGGCCGTTCGACTGGAAGCCGATCAGCGTGCCCCAAACCGGCAGGCCGGAAATGAAGGCGCGCGTACCGTCGATCGGATCGATCACCCAGACATGTTCGCGGTCGAGGCCGACATTGCCATGCTCTTCGCCGAGAATGCCGTGCTCGGGAAACTTCTCACTGATCATCGCCCGGATCGCCGTCTCGGCGGCGCGGTCGCCTTCGGTCACCGGGTCGAACCCGCCCAGCAACTTGTTGACCACCGAAAGGCCGGTTCGAAAGCGTGGCAGGGTCTCGGCCTTGGCGGCGGCGGCAAGCGCATCGAAGAAGTCGCGATCGGGAAGCATGGGGAGATCCGCTGAGGAAGAGGTGATCTCTTCTAGGATACTCGCCTGAAACTGAAAACCGGATTCGCGTGATCCTGGGCAGAAAATCAAAAAACAATCGACCGGCGCCGAAAAACTCACCAAACCGCCCAAAAATGGCGCATATTTAATCAGTCAAAAAAGATGCTTGACATTTGTGCAGCGCACTCATAGCTTCAATGCACAGTCTTTGACTGTAAATACCCTCCTTGGGTGTTTCCTCCCTAGACTTAGCCGCGCCCACAAGCGCGGTTTTTTTTGCCCTCAATCGAGCTGGCGAGCCAGTCACCCGGCAGGCGGTAGACCAAACCTGTGGAAAACTTTAAGGGAGGTTATTCGGCTGCGAGCGCGCTGTCGCCGCCTGCGAAGTCGACGACGAAGTCCGCCATCTGCCGCATGAAGGTCGAAAGCGCGGCTGCTATCACCGGGAATTCCGGCCGCCTGGCAAGCGTCATCTCGTCCACGTAGAGCGCGCGGTTGATCTCGATCTGCAGCGCGTGCAGGCCGCGCACCGGCCGTCCGTAATGTTCGGTAATGAAGCCGCCGGCATAAGGTTTGTTGCGCACCGCCGAAAAACCCATGCCGTCGAGGAATTGCATCGCCGCCCGGGAGAGTTCGGCAGACGCACTGGTGCCGTAGCGGTCGCCGATGATGAAGTCGGGCCGCACATCCGAACCGGAGAGCCGGATATTGCCCGGCATCGAATGGCAGTCGATCAGGATGGCAAGCCCGAAGCGGGCATGGGTGCGGGCGATCAGTTTGCGAAGGCAGGCGTGGTAAGGCTTGTAGATCGTTTCGATGCGGGACATCGCCTCGTCGACCGGCAGCCGGCGGCGGTAGATCTCCATGTTTTCGGCGACGATCCGCGGAATCGTGCCCAGCCCGCCTGCGACCCGCATAGAGCCGATATTGACGAAAGGCGGTAAAGGCCCGTCGAACATCCGTGGATCGAGCTCGTAGGGCTCCCGGTTGACGTCGAGATAGGCGCGCGGGAAATGGGCGAGAAGCAGCGGCGCACCAAGCTCCGGTGCGTCGGCGAAAAGCTCGTCGACATAATGGTCTGCGGAGCGGCGGATGGCGAGCGAATCGAGGCCGCTCTCGGCGAGAAATTCAGGCGGGTAGAAGCTGCCGCTATGAGGCGAATTGAAGACGAAGGGGATAGTCTGCGTGGCGGGCTCCCTCACTTCGAAATGTCCAAAATCACCTACGTTGCAATCCATCCTGCCTTTACCATGTCACGAACTTGTTCAGGAACTCATGTTGCCAGTTGCCCGAGGCGAAGTCCATACTATCTATACCCTACCAAATCCTCTTACACCCTCATTAAACGGATGTTTACCGCGCGTAGGCAGTGTAAGAGATACCGACAACTCTAAAAATTTGCATTGGATAACGGTCCTGGAGATGATTCAGAAAATCCTTCTCGCCGAAGACGATAACGACATGCGTCGTTTCCTGGTGAAGGCGCTTGAAAAGGCGGGCTACAAGGTCGCGTCCTTCGACAACGGCGCGAGCGCTTACGATCGCCTGCGCGAAGAACCCTTCTCGCTGCTCCTGACCGACATCGTCATGCCGGAAATGGACGGGATCGAACTCGCCCGCCGGGCGACGGAACTCGATCCTGACCTGAAGGTGATGTTCATCACCGGTTTTGCCGCCGTCGCGCTGAACTCCGATTCCAAGGCCCCGAAGGATGCCAAGGTGCTGTCGAAGCCCTTCCACCTGCGCGATCTGGTGGACGAAGTGAACAAGCTTCTGGCGGCCTGAAACCGGAAACCCGGCCGCAAAAGCCCTGATCTGCAAGGCCTTCAAAAAACCTTCGCATTTCCTGGCAAAAACCTGTTGACGGCCCGACCAGTCTATGGTCTATGCGCCGCCACGGATGGGCGTGTAGCTCAGCGGGAGAGCACTACGTTGACATCGTAGGGGTCACAGGTTCAATCCCTGTCACGCCCACCATCCAGTTCAAAACGTTAAGAAATCCGCTTCGGCGGATTTCTTCGTTTCTGACCCCTCCCTTAACGAATTCGTTCCAAAACGGCACATCTTCGCCCCAAACTCTTCACCAGCCTTGCTGGCGATTTGGTCATTTGCGCTTGTTATGGTGTTACAAAATCAAGGGGAGTATAGCATGGCGCAGTTCAAGAATTTGGAGCATCTCGTCCAGACCGGCGCGCCGGCCTTCGACAAGGACTGGATGCCCGGACAGAAAGTGCCGAATGCCGGGATCTACCGGTGCCGGACCTGCGGCGACGAGATCGTCGTCCACAAGGCCGCCGCCATCCCGCAAATCCATCACGAGCATACCGTCCTTGGCCCGGTAGTCTGGAAGCTGCTGGTGTTCGCCCAGAAACATCCGTCGCGCCCCTGACCTCCGCATCTGCGCAGAGCAGTCTCGCCGCATCGAGACCGGTCTGTTTTTTTCGCTCGAGCGTACCGAATCGGCCTCAACCCGCCTCGTAGCACGACATGGAATATGCCAAATGCGACCCACCGCGTCACTGATGCGGATTTTCCCCAATTTGCCCCGCCCGACCTTCGGCGGGGCTTTTTTGTTTCAGCGGCACGGTTCCTCGCGCTTAACGACCGAGGACGTCAGGAGAATCAGAGAATCGCATTGCCGGCCGCAAAGGCGAGCACGACGAAAATCAGGAAAACGACAAGGAAGATGAAGAACAGGATTTTCGCGATCCCTGCCGTCGCGGCGGAAATGCCGGAAAAGCCGAGGAAGCCGGAAATCAGCGAGATGACGAGGAAGATGAGAGCCCATTTCAGCATGGAATTGTTCCTTCACGTTGATGGTCCGATAACGCGAAGAAATGTTCCAGGGTTCCATAAACGTGCCACTCGTAAGCCTCGACTGCGAAGCGGCGTATCTCCAATATGCCCCTGCCCGCTGCGCGATATCCGCGAAACGTGAATTGGATTGCGACACATGATATTGAGCACCGAATACGACCGGATGCTGTCTCTTGCCAGTAAAGCCGCCGTCGCGGCTGGGAATGCAGTGATCGAACAGTGGGAAGCATCCCGCAGCCAGGTCCGCTTCAAGGGGCCAAGCGATCTGGTGACCGGCGCCGACCTGCTCTCGGACGAGATTATCCAGGCGGCGATCAAGGCCGAGTTTCCCCTCCACCGCATCCTCTCGGAAGAAGACGCCGACAGCCACCGCTTCGATTACTCAGGTCCCTTATGGATTATCGACCCGATCGACGGAACCGCGAATTACGCAAGGGGACATCCCTATTTCGGCATTTCGGTCGCTTTCGCCATGGATGGTGACGTTCTGGCGGGTTGCGTCCATGCGCCTGCTTTGGGCGAAACATTCACCGCGGCGAAGGGCCAGGGCGCCTTTCTGAACGGCCGCCCGATCCGGGCGTCCTCGCCGGATAGCCTGGCGCGTTCGATCATCAGCACCGGTTTCCCGCATGAAAAAAGCGATCCCGGTCCGCTGCTGGAACGGGTGCGGATAATTCTGTCGATGTGCCAGGACATCCGGCGCGGCGCGGCGCCGGTTCTGGATATCGCCTATGTCGCAGCCGGACGGCTGGATGCCCACACGGAAACGCTGTTCCCGTGGGACGTCGCCGCCGCGGGGCTTATCGCGACGGAGGCTGGTGCAACCCGCAGCCACCTTGCAGGCGTTTCTGAAAACATTCCGCCTGATCTATCCGGAAACGCGGTCCTGTTCTCCTCGCCTGCCATTCACGACGAGATCGCGGCACACCTTCGGCGATGAAGGCCCCGTAGAATCCTGAAAGTCACAGATCCTTTTTCAGGCGGCCTGTAGTTGTGGCACGCCGGCTTACCGGAAGAGGTGGGCGGCTCCCGCCACACCGATCGTCACCCGATCCCCGGCGGCAAGCGTCTCGCGGCTCGGAATGTCGAGCCGGAAGGAGAAGCCTTGCGGGTCGCTGCCAAGCCTGATTCGTACGTCCGAGGTCGGACCGCAGAAATTGATGTCGGTGATCGTCCCCGATGCGCCACTGCTGCCGTCCGGGCTGCTGTCCTGCATGACGGTAACCTGTTCGGGCCGCAGCATGATCTCGCCTTTGCCGCGATAGGCGACGTCGTCGACCGGCAGCACGCCCAGCGGGCTTTTTGCCTGTCCGCCGGCGATGTCGGCCGGCAGCACGATCGCCTCGCCGAGAAACGCCGCTGTCGCCGCATCGACCGGCCGCGAATAGACCTCGCGCGGGCTCCCCACCTGTGCGAACCGGCCGGCACGCA
>NZ_JALBGW010000162.1:0-10166 GCF_023006485.1 Neorhizobium sp. BETTINA12A | reverse complement strand
CCGCTCGCCGAGCGCCTGCTCGCCGCCATGGATGCAGGCGAGGCCGCCGGCGGCGACAAGCGCGGCAAGCAGTCTGCCGCCATGGTCCTCTATCGCGACCAGGATTACCCGTGGCTGCGCATCAATGCCGACGATCACGCCGATCCGCTCGGCGAATTGCGGCGGCTCTATGCGGTGGCGCGGGAGCGTTTTCTGCATGTCGCCGAAACCATGCCGACGCGCGAAAACCCGCACGGCATGATCGACCGCCGGGTCATCGACCAGAAGATCGCCGAACTCGAAGCCGCCCGCGAGGCGGAAGGCTGCGCCTCGGCCTCCTTTGCCACCCCGTGGAAGCCCCAATGACGGAAGCCCCAATGACCGAGACACCTGTTCTTTCCGTCAGGAACCTGACGACATCCTTCCTGGTCGACGGCGAATGGAAAAGCGTCGTCCGCGACGTCTCCTTCGACGTGCATCCGGGCGAGACGGTCGCGATCGTCGGCGAAAGCGGCTCCGGCAAGAGCGTCACCTCGCTGTCGATCATGCGGCTGCTCGCGGCCAACACGAGCAGGATCGAGGGCAGCATCCTGCTCTCCGGGCGGGATCTCCTGTCGATCTCCGAAAAGGAGATGCGGGGCGTGCGCGGCAACGACGCCTCGATGATCTTCCAGGAGCCAATGACCTCGCTCAATCCGATCTTCACGATCGGGCGGCAGATCTCGGAAGTGCTGACGCGCCACAAGGGACTGACGAAAGCCCAGGCGCGCGCCGAAACCGTGCGCCTGCTCGAAAAGGTCCGCATCCCGAATTCCGGTGCCCGGTTCGACGATTATCCCCACCAGTTCTCCGGCGGCATGCGCCAGCGCGTGATGATCGCCATGGCGCTGGCGTCGAAGCCGAGGCTGCTGATCGCCGACGAACCGACCACCGCGCTCGATGTCACCATCCAGGGACAGATCCTCGATCTCATCAAGGTGCTGCAGGAGGAGGAGGGCATGTCGGTGCTCTTCATCACCCATGACATGGGTGTCGTCGCCGAGATCGCCGACCGCACCATCGTCATGTATCGCGGCGAGGCGGTCGAAAGCGGTCCGACCGAGGAGATCTTCCATCGCGGCAAGCACCCGTATACGCGGGCGCTTCTCTCCGCCGTGCCGCGACTCGGCTCGATGCAGGATCGCAAATGGCCGACCCGTTTCCCGGTCGTCGACATCGCTACCGGCGAGACCGTCGAGCCGAAGGAAGTCGCCGGCACCGTCGATACCCGCAAGACCCCGGTACTGGCGGTCAAGAACCTCGTCACCCGCTTCGCCGTCCGCTCCGGCCTTTTCGCGACACAGACGGGTTCCGTCCATGCGGTCGAGAACATTTCCTTCGACCTTTTCCAGGGCGAGACCTTGTCACTGGTCGGTGAATCCGGCTGCGGCAAGTCGACGACCGGCCGTTCGATCATGCGGCTGATCGAGCCCACCAGCGGCGAGGTGGCGCTCGACGGATATGATGTCCTGCGCCTCGATCAGACCGGACTGCGCGACATGCGCAAGACCATCCAGATGATCTTCCAGGATCCGTTCTCCTCGCTCAACCCACGTATGACGGTCGGCGCCGCAATCTCCGAACCTTTTGTCAAGCACAAGCTCGGCAACGCAAAGGAAGCGAAAGAGAAGACCGCCGACCTGCTCCGCAAGGTCGGCCTGTCGCCCGACATGGCAGGCCGTTATCCGCACGAATTTTCCGGGGGCCAGCGCCAGCGCATCGCCATTGCCCGCGCCCTGTCGCTCGATCCGAAGGTGATCGTCGCCGACGAAAGCGTCTCGGCGCTCGACGTCTCGATCAAGGCGCAGGTCTGCAACCTGCTTCTCGACCTGCAGCAGAGCCTCAATCTCGCCTTCCTTTTCATCAGCCATGACATGGCGGTGGTCGAACGGGTGAGCCATCGGGTGGCGGTCATGTATCTCGGCGAAATCGTCGAGATCGGCCCGCGCGCGGCGGTGTTCGACAATCCTCAGCATCCCTATACGAAAAAGCTGATGGCCGCCGTTCCGGTGCCGGACCCGGCCCGCCGCGGCATCCGTCGTGGCATTTCCAATGACGAATTGAAGAGCCCGGTCCGTCCGGTGGGTTTCCAGCCGCCGGCGCGCCAGTATCGCGAGGTTTCCGAAGGCCACATGGTGCAGGTGGCGTGACCTAACGATCTGCAACGAAATATGCTCTTTCGGTAAACTGCCAGTGCTTGATCCTTGGGCGCGCCGGGATCGGAAAAGGCATGCGGATACTCGTCACCGCCACGCCAAAAACTCAGATCAGCCTCAGTCCCTTCAGGCTGACATGGCCGTCCTTGCCGATGATGATGTGGTCGTGCACCGTGATACCGAGAGGTTTCGCGGTGTCGACGATCGTCTTCGTCATGTCGATATCGGCACGGGAAGGAGTGGGGTCGCCGCTCGGGTGGTTGTGCACGAGGATGATCGCAGTCGCTGACAGTTCGAGCGCCCGGCGCACGACTTCGCGCGGATAGACCGGCGTGTGGTCGACAGTGCCATGACCCTGCACCTCGTCGGCGATCAGCGCGTTGCGCTTGTCGAGAAAAAGGATGCGGAACTGTTCGCGGGGCTCGTAGGCCATGACCGCATGGCAATAGTCGATCACGGAAGACCAGGACGACAGGACCTGCTTGCCGCGCAGTTCGCTTTTCAGCATCCGCTGCCCGACGGTCGCAACGAGCTTCAGGTCGAGCGCCACCGCCTCGCCGACGCCCTTGATCTCCTGCAGCAATCCGAGCGGCGCGCCGAGAACTCCGGCAAGTGTTCCAAAGCGGGCGATCAGCGCCTTGGCAAGCGGTTTGGTATCCCGGCGGGGGATCGATCGGAACAGCAGGAGTTCGAGGATCTCGTAGTCCGCAAGCCCCGTATCGCCATGTTCGCGATATTTCGTTTTGAGGCGTTCGCGGTGGCCATGGTAATGCGCCGCCGGCTCGTCGTCCTCGGCAAGTGCCGGCTTCTTGATGGCTTTTGGCTTTGTCAGCTGTTCGGCGAAAAAGCCGCGCTCGTCCTCGACGAAGGACGCCTGTTCGTCCGGCGGAGGAGCGGAGCGGTTGGCCATCCGTTACCTCGAAAGCGGCGGCAGGCCGGGCCGGTCGAAGCCCCCCGGCGAGAGGGTGAAAATCTCGCAGCCGGTGGCGGTGACGCCGATCGCGTGTTCGTATTGCGCCGACAGCGACCGGTCGCGGGTGACCGCGGTCCAGCCGTCGGAAAGCACCTTCACATGCGGCTTGCCGAGATTGATCATCGGCTCGATGGTGAAGATCATCCCTTCCTTCATTTCCGGACCTTCGTCGGCGCGACCGTAATGGAGGATGTTCGGCGAGTCGTGGAAAAGCCGGCCGACGCCATGGCCGCAGAAATCGCGCACCACCGAGCAGCGCTCCGCTTCCGCATAGGTCTGGATCGCTTCTCCGATCGCCCCGGTGCGGGCGCCGGGACGGACTGCCTCGATGCCGCGCATCAGGCATTCGTAGGTGACTTCGAGCAGGCGCTCGGAGGCGCGCTTGATTTGGCCCACCGGATACATGCGGCTCGAATCCCCGTGCCAGCCGTCGAGGATATAGGTGACGTCGATATTGACGATATCGCCTTCCCGCAAAGGCTTGTCATCCGGAATGCCGTGGCAGACGACGTGATTGATCGAGGTGCAGGAGGATTTCGTGTAACCGCGATAATTCAGCGTCGCCGGCAACGCACCATGGTCCATGCCGAATTCGAAAACGAAGCGATCGATGGCATTGGTGGTGACGCCGGGCTGCACGATCGCCGCCAGCTCGTCGAGGCAGCGCGCCGTCAGCAGGCAGGCCTTGCGCATGCCGGCAAAGTCGTCCGCGGTATAGAGCCGGATCGAGCCCGTGTTTTTGAGGGGGGCGGAAACCGCCTCGATATAGTTGACCATGGTTCTTCTCTCGCAATCTCTCCGTTCATAAAGCAGCCGGCCCCGGTTCGTCCATGGCGATCGGAGATTTCAGCGCTTTTCTTCCCGACAATCCGAACGAGTAGATTTGAAACGAGCCTTTTAAAGTGCTTCTTATGGGTCTATACAAGGTGCGAATTGGAGCATTGGAGCCACCATGGTCAGCATCGTCCTCGCCGAGGTCACCGCCAGCGTTTCCGAACTGAAGCGCAACCCGATGGGTACCGTCGCAGCAGGAGACGGAGCTCCTGTCGCCATCCTCAATCGCAATGAGCCCGCCTTCTACTGCGTGCCTGCAAAGGCTTACGAAGCGATGATGGACCGGTTGGAAGACTTTGAGCTTAATGCGCTTGCCGACAGCCGGGCAGGCGAGACCGTCATCAAGGTAACGCTGGATGAGCTATGAGCTCGCGTTTCTGGATGTTGCGCTGAAGGAATGGCGCAAGCTCGACTCGAATATCCGCGAGCAGTTCAAGAAGAAATTGGCCGAACGCCTCGAAAATCCGCGCGTCGCTGCCGCCCAGCTTCATGGATCCAAGGACCGCTACAAAATTAAGCTGCGCTCCATCGGCTATCGCCTCGTCTATGAAGTTCGCGATACGCAACTGATCGTCTTGGTAGTCGCCGTCGGCAGACGGGATCGAGATGCGGTCTACAAAGCGGCCGAAAAACGATAGCCGAGATCTTCGATCGGGATCAGCCCCGACGGCGCGATTTCCTCCGGCGAAACGTGGCAATCGACGGCATAGGCCTCGACGCCGCGGGACTTGGCGCGCTCGAAGGCGAGCGCATAGAATGGGTCGAGATCTCCGCAGATACGGAAACGCGAACAGTCGTGCCGCTGGATGAGATAAATCATCACCGCCCGGTGACCGGCCTCCGCCATGTCGCCCAGCTCTTCCAGGTGTTTGGCACCGCGCTTGGTAACGGTGTCGGGGAATTCCGCCAGCCCCGGCTCACGGCAGAAGTGGACGTTCTTGACCTCCACATAGGCATTCGGCAGATCGCTGCCCAGAAGCAGGAAGTCGATGCGCGAATTGCGGCCGTAGCGCTGTTCACGCAGGATCGTCTCGTAACCGGCAAGGCTCGGGATCAGCCCGGCGTGGATCGCTTCTTCGGTGAGCCGGTTTGGCAGGCCGGTATTGATGCCGACGCGCTCGCCGTCCACCTCGACCATCTCGAACATGTGCCGGTATTTGCGGGTGGGGCTGTCGTGCAGCGACACCCAGATCTTCGAGCCTGGCGTCGTCAGCCCTCGCATCGAGCCGGTATTGGGGCAGGAGCCGGTAAACGGCGTGCCGTCCTCCAGCACGGCGTCGAACAGGAAGCGCTTGTAGCGTTGCAGGAGTGTCGCAGGCACGAGCGGCGGATCAAAACGCATCGGGATTAGGATCAGACGCGTTCGAGCACGTAGGTGCCGGGCGCATCGGCAATCGCATTGAGCGCCTTGCCGCCGGGCTTGCGGGCCGGCACGCGCTCGTCGTCCTTTGCCTCGACCCAGGCGTGCCAGTGCGGCCACCAGGAGCCCTTGTTTTCCTCGGCGCCCGTCAGCCAGTCTTCGTACTGGCCTTCGGCCTTGCCGCCGGTCCAGTACTGGTATTTCTGCTTGTCGGGCGGGTTGACGACGCCGGCGATGTGGCCCGAGCCGGTCAGCACGAAATCCACCGGTCCGCCAAACAGCGAGGAGCCGAGGAAGACCGATTTCGGCGGCGCGATATGGTCTTCCCGGGTGGCGAGATTGTAGACCGGGATCTTGATGTCCTTGAGCGAGATCGTCTTGCCGGCGAGCTTCATCTCGCCCTTGCTGAGCGTGTTGTCGAGATAGCAGTTGCGCAGGTAATAGGCGTGGTTGGCAGCCGCCATCCGTGTGCTGTCGGAATTCCAGTAGAGCAGGTCGAAGGGCATCGGTTCCTTGCCCTTGAGGTAGTTGCTGACCACGTAGGGCCAGATCAGTTCAGAGGCGCGCAACATGTTGAAGGCGGTGGCCATCTTCGAACCGTCGAGATAGCCGACCGCATTCATCTGCTTTTCCATCGCCGCGATCTGTTCCTCGTCGACGAACACCTTGAGATCGCCCGCATGGGTGAAATCCACCTGGGTGGTGAGGAAGGTCGCCGATGCGATGCGGCTGTTCTTCTTCTGGGCGTGATAGGCAAGCGTTGCCGCGAGTAGCGTTCCGCCGACGCAATAACCGATCGCATTGACCTGGCGTTCGCCGGTAGCCTTCTCGACCGTGGTCAGCGCGAAGTCGATCCCTTCGCGCATGTAGGATTCCCAGTCCTTCTTCGCATGGCGTTCATCGGGATTGACCCAGGAGATCACGAATACCGTGTGGCCCTGGTCGACGCACCACTTGATGAAGCTCTTCTGCGGGTTGAGGTCGAGGATATAGAACTTGTTGATCCACGGCGGGCAGATGAGGAGAGGGCGCTTCAGCACCGTTTCCGTCGATGGTTCGTACTGGATGACCTCGCAGACTTCGCTCTGGGCGATCACCTTGCCCGGCGTCAGCGCCATGTTGCGGCCGATCGCGAATTTGGTCGCGTCGGTATGGCGCAGCCTGAGGTCCCCGCCGCCGGCCGCGATGTCCTCGGCGAACATCTTCATGCCCGCCACTAGGTTGGCGCCATTGCTGGCGACGGTCTCGCGATACACTTCCGGATTGGTGAGAGCGAAATTGGCCGGCGAAAGGGCGGCCGTCACCTGCTTCACATAGAAGGCGGCCTTGTGCCGGGTGTGCTCGTCGAGCCCTTCGGCTTCGTTGACCAGCTTGTCCGCCCAGGAGGCGGTAACGAGGTAGAGCTGCCGGAGGAGGGCGAAGAAAGGGTTCTTCATCCAGTCATCGTCGGCGAAACGTTTGTCTTTCGGCAGGGTGTCGGCTTCGGGGGCGACTGGCTGGCCAGAGAATTGGCCCGAAAACTGATTGAGAGTGCGTGTCCAGATACCGATATAGCTGGAGAACAGCAGGGTCTGCGCCTCGAGCGTCCGCTTCGGATCCGAAATCCAGTATTCCGTGACCTTGGAAAGGGTCTTCACGAGGTCTGTCACCGGGTCCGCGACCGAATCGCCGACCTCGCCGCGTTCGCGGGGGCCGAGCCATTCCGATGCCGCCTTGCCCAGGTTTTCGAGCGCCCTGGCGAAGTTCATGGCGAGCGCCTGCGGGTCCTTGACCACATAGGCCTCGACCGATTTGGGGTCGAATCCCGGAAATTCCTGTCCGGCCCGCCCGTTATCCTCGGTCTTTTCCGCCACGCACGGCCTCCCCACAGTTTGTTAGTTGTTTTCGTTTGTACATTGTGCCTGAAAGCGAATACAAGTGCCAGCGATCGGCGCCTTCAGGTGCATTTGGCCGATGACGGAAACTGGGTTACGGAAATGGAAAAACTGAGGCATCGGATCAGCAGCTTACCGCTTTTCATCGGTCTTGGCGCGCTCTCTCTGCTGGCCGGCTGCAACAGCAACACCTTTGCTCTGGATGACGGTATTCCGAACACCGCACCGCCGGCCGTGGTCGTCCAAAGCAAGAACGCGCCGCCACCCGGTCCGGTCACCAAGCAGAACACCGGCGTCTATCCGAGCTTCGATCCGACGCTGCGCGCTGCGGCCGAGCAGATCGAGGACGAGGATTACAACAAGAGCGAGCCGCGCCTCGCATCGCTCGCCCGCCTGCGCAGATCCGGTTCGATCTCCGAAGCCGAATATCAGCGCCGGGTCGCCGAATACCGCAAGCTTGCCGCTGAGCACGGCAAGGACGCATTGGCGCATATCGCCAAGTAGCCCATATCGCCAAGTCGTCCGGGCAAACCAAGTCATCCGGGCCAGCCGATATCGGCAATTAGCACTTGCGTTTCGGCGCTTTTGGTCGCAAAGCAAAAAATCGCCAATCATGCGACACCGGCGCGTCGCGTCTGACGCTGCGCGCCTTCCACGGGGAGAAAGATGGAAGAGTTTCATAAAGTCCGACGCCTGCCGCCATACGTCTTCGAACAGGTTAACCGTTTGAAGGCCAGCGCGCGAGCGGGTGGCGCGGACATTATCGATCTCGGCATGGGCAATCCCGACCTTCCGACCCCGAAGGCGATCGTCGACAAGCTGTGCGAAGTGGTCCAGGACCCGCGCACCCACCGTTATTCGTCATCCAAGGGTATTCCCGGCCTTCGCCGCGCCCAGGCCGCCTATTACGCCCGCCGTTTCGGCGTGAAGCTCAACCCGGATACCCAGGTCGTTGCGACGCTTGGCTCCAAGGAAGGCTTCGCCAATATGGCGCAGGCGATCACAGCACCGGGCGACGTCATCCTCTGCCCCAACCCGACCTATCCGATCCACGCCTTCGGCTTCCTGATGGCCGGCGGCGTGATCCGCTCGATGTCGGTCGAGCCGGATGACAGCTTCTTTCCGCCGCTCGAACGCGCGGTAAAACATTCGATCCCGAAGCCGCTGGCGCTGATCCTCAACTATCCGTCCAACCCGACGGCGCATGTCGCTTCGCTGGACTTCTATAAGGAAGTGGTGAGCTTTGCGAAGAAGCACGACATCATCGTGCTGTCGGACCTTGCCTATTCGGAGATCTATTTCGACGGCGAACCGCCACCGTCCGTGCTGCAGGTGCCCGGCGCGATGGATATCGCCGTCGAGTTCACGTCGATGTCGAAGACCTTTTCCATGCCCGGCTGGCGCATCGGCTTTGCGGTCGGCAACGAACGGCTGATCTCGGCGCTGACCCGCGTCAAGTCCTACCTCGACTACGGCGCCTTCACGCCGATCCAGGTGGCCGCGACCCACGCGCTCAACGGTGACGGTTCCGACATTGCCGAAGTCCGCAATGTCTATAAACGCCGCCGCGACGTGATGGTCGACTCCTTCGGCAAGGCCGGTTTCGAAGTGCCGCCGCCGGCAGCCACCATGTTCGCCTGGGCCAAGATCCCGGAAAAGTTCCGTCACCTCGGCAGCCTCGAATTCTCCAAGCTGCTGGTCGAGAAGGCGGACGTCGCGGTCGCGCCGGGCATCGGATTCGGCGAGATGGGCGACGATTACGTTCGTCTGGCGCTGGTCGAGAACGAACACCGCATCCGCCAGGCGGCCCGCAACATCAAGAAGTTCCTGTCGACGGCCGACGAGACGATGCACAACGTCATCTCGCTCAACACGCGCCGCTGATCGGACCAGCATTTCCGGCGGCCCGCGTGGGCCGCCACCTCCCAGGCAATCAGGAAGAATAGCATGGCAGACGCCCTCAAAGTCGGCATTGCGGGTCTCGGCACTGTGGGTGCCTCGCTCGTCCGGATCATCCAGACCCGCGCGAATGAATTGGCAACGACGTGCGGCCGTGCGATCGAGATCACCGCAGTCACGGCACGCGACAGGTCGCGCGACCGCGGCATCGATATTTCCGGCATCGCCTGGTTCGACACGCCGGAAAAGATGGCCAACGAGGCCGATATCGACGTCTTTGTGGAACTGATGGGCGGCGCCTCGGGTGCTGCCGCCGATTCCGTCAAGGCAGCGCTGACGCGTGGTCTCCATGTGGTGACAGCCAACAAGGCGCTGCTTGCAGCGTCCGGTGTCGAGCTTGCCAAGATCGCCGAAGAGAAAAGCGTTCTTCTCAATTTCGAAGCAGCCGTCGCCGGCGGCATTCCGGTCATCAAGGCGCTCCGCGAGTCGCTGACCGGCAATACGGTCTCGCGCGTCTACGGCATCATGAACGGCACCTGCAACTACATCCTGACGCGGATGGAGAAGGAAGGCCTGTCGTTTGCCGATTGCCTCAAGGAAGCGCAGCGCCTCGGTTACGCCGAGGCCGACCCGGCCTTCGATATCGAGGGCAACGATACGGCTCACAAGCTTGCTATCCTGACGACGCTCGCCTTCGGCACTCAGATCGCCGCCGACGAGATCTATCTGGAAGGTATCAGCAATATCTCGATCGAGGACATCCACGCGGCAGCCGATCTCGGCTACCGCATCAAGCTGCTCGGCGTTGCCCAATTGACCGACAGCGGCATCGAGCAGCGCGTTCATCCGACCATGGTGCCGCATGACTCGGTCATCGCCCAGGTCGACGGCGTCACCAATGCGGTGGCGATCGAATCCGATATCCTCGGCGAACTGCTGATGGTCGGCCCCGGCGCCGGCGGCAACGCGACCGCTTCCGCCGTTCTTGGCGATATCGCTGATATCGCCAAGAGCAGCCCCGGCGCCCAGCGCGTTCCGGTCCTCGGCACTCC
>NZ_JALBGW010000161.1:0-10429 GCF_023006485.1 Neorhizobium sp. BETTINA12A | reverse complement strand
CGGCCGTTCGGCCGGAGCCTGCTGTTGCCCCTCCTGGGGCTTGCGGCGTGGGCGCTGCTGCCCCTCGCCTTCCTGCGCATCCGGAGGAATGATGACCTGTTGCTGCACCTCGATGACGCCCGGCATCCGGCCGGCCTCGATGGCGGGTCTCATCTCCAAAGCGGGTCTCAAGGGGGCGGCACCGGCCGGCTGAAGCATCAGCGGCAGCGATATGAGAGGTGCTGCGACGCTGGCGAACAGTCTAAATTTTTTCGACATGGACATTTCCTCTTCTAGGGGTGTCATCCCTTTCATGCGCGTCCTTTATTGCCTTTTTCGGCGGACTTACGCGGCGGCTCAACTGTATTGCACCAAAATGGTTCCGTTGCAGCCTGTTGCCGACGGCCTGAACCTCGCATGAATGTATTGTTCATCGACAAAACCCAGGCAGACGTGCACGTAAAATGCCGTTGCAATTTTGTGCGAGCGGGTATCTAAAAATCCATTCGGGGCGCGCCTGCATGCGTGCCCCGTCTTCCTGCGGCCGAAAAAGACCAACACCGCAGGGTTGCCAACAGAGAGGATCAACATGAACATTTCCACCCGATTCCTTGCTGCCGCCTCGATCGCCGCTCTGTCGCTTTTCGCCGGTTCGGCGATGGCTCAGGAGAAACTCGTGATCGGCACCGAAGGCGCCTACCCGCCCTTCAACAACCTGGAAGCCAACGGCCAGCTCACCGGTTTCGACATCGATATCGCCAAGGCGCTCTGCGACGAAATGAAGGTCACCTGCACCTTCGTCACCAATGACTGGGACGGCATCATCCCGGCGCTGCAGTCGAAGAAATTCGATGCCATCATCGCTTCCATGTCGATTACCCCAGAGCGGAAGGAGCAGGTCACCTTCTCGAAGAAATATTACAACACCCCGCCGGCCATCGCTGTCCCGAAGGATTCGCCGATCAAGGAAGCGACTGCCGCCGGCCTCAAGGGCAAGACGATCGGCGCGCAGGGCTCCACCACCCATTCGAACTATGCCGAAAAGCATATGCCCGACTCGGAGCTGAAGCTTTATCCGACTGCCGACGAATACAAGCTCGACATCACCAACGGTCGTATCGATGCCGTCATCGACGATATCGTCGTGTTGTCGCAGTGGATCAAGTCGGACGCCGGCAAGTGCTGCAAGATCCTCAGCCCCCTGCCGATCGACGTCGACATCAATGGCGAAGGTGCGGGCATTGCGGTCCGCAAGGGCGAAACCGCGCTGGCCGACAAGTTCTCGGCCGCGATCCTCGCGATCCGCGCCAACGGCAAATACAAGGCCATCAACGACAAGTATTTCGATTTCGACGCCTACGGCAAGTAATCGACCGGAGAACCCGGTTAACGCCCGGCGGGAGGCTTGCCCTTCCGCCGTTTTTCTTTTTAATGGCGTCAATACAAGACAAAAGCGGCACACAAAAAGGCCGCAGGGGAAAACGACCTTATGAGCGGATTCTTTTCCGCCCTCCTTTCGGCGCTGGATCCGCTTTGCGGGCCCGTCGGGCTTTTTTCATTGTTCGGTTCCAGTAGCATCGTTGCCTGCGGCGAGGCCGGCTGGGGCGACGAGATCGCCTTCGGCGTCAAGGTGACGATCACGCTCGCGCTCGCGACGCTGCCTGTCGGGCTGGTCATCGGCTTCCTGATCGCGCTCGCCGCACAGTCCGAGGACAAGCTGTTGAGGCTTGCCGCCGGCATCTACACGACGATCTTCCGCGGCCTACCCGAACTGCTCACCCTGTTCATCGTCTATTACGGCCTGCAAATCCTCATCCAGGCTGTGCTCGCCTCCTTCGGCTACGCTGGGCGTGTCGAAATCAACGCCTTTTTCGCTGGCATGGCGGCGCTCGCTGTCGTCTTCTCCTCCTATTCCTCCGAGGTCCTGCTGTCGGCCTTCAGGGCGATCCCGCGTGGCCAGTACGAGGCGGGCGATGCGCTCGGTCTTCACCGCTCGCGCACCATGCTTCTTGTCATCCTGCCGCAGCTCATCCGTATCGCACTGCCCGGCCTCACCAATCTCTGGCTGATCCTCTTGAAGGACACGTCCTATGTCTCGGTCATCGGGCTTGCCGACATCCTGCGCCAGACCGGCATTGCCGCGCGCGTCAGCAAGGAAGCTTTCTTCTTCTACGGCATCGCCTGCCTGCTCTATCTGATCCTCGCGATGGTCTCGTCCGTTGGGCTCGGCTTCATCGAACGCTGGGCGAAACGTTCGGAGGGCCGTCGATGAGTTACGTCAAGGAACTGATCCCGCCACGCGCGCCTCCAGCCCTGATCGGCAGGCAGCTGGCGCCGGCGCGTATTGCCGGCATCCTGGTCCTGCTCGTCTGGGCAGCCCTTGCGATCGCGCTCGTCTTCATGATGATCAACGGCTGGAACGAGGATAAATTCCTGCGCTACGGCCCGCGCTATCTCCACGGCCTCTGGACCACCATTTCGCTGGTCGGCCTCGCCGTCATCCTCGGGGCCGTGCTGTCGGCACCGATCGCCTTCGCAAGGATGTCGAGAAACAAGGCGCTGAACGGCCTCGCCTATGCCTATGTCTACGTGTTTCGCAGCACGCCGCTGCTCGCCCAGCTGTTCATGATCTATTACGGGCTCGGCAGCTTCAAGCCGCAACTCGAAGCCGTCGATCTCTGGTGGTTCTTTCGCGAAGCCTGGTATTGCGGCCTTTTCTCGCTGACGCTCAATACCGCCGCCTATCAGGCGGAAATCCTGCGCGGCGCGATCGAAAGCGTACCGCGTGGCCAGCACGAGGGTGCGGCCGCGCTCGGCCTTTCCAAACGCAACGCCTTCCGCAAGGTCATCCTGCCGCAGGCGCTGATCGTCGCATTGCGCCCTTATGGCAACGAAATCGTGCTTCTGATCAAGGGATCGGCCGTCGTCGCGATCGTCACCGTCTTCGATCTGATGGGCGAGACACGCTACGCCTTCTCACGCACGTTCGATTATCAGACCTATCTCTGGGCGGCGATTTTCTACCTCGCCATCGTCGAAGCGCTGCGGCATCTCTGGGCCTTCATCGAGGCACGCCTGACGCGCCATCTGAAGCGCTAGCAGCACTCAGGCGAAACAGCTGCTAACATACTGTAAATTATCACGAATGTGCTCTTAAGGTGGAATTGTAAAGCTTCGGTTAAACATGGCATGTTCTCCTATCGGGTGACGCAACGACGTCACCGCGAAACAACAAACGGGAACTGCTTGCATGTCTGAAATGGAAATGATGCTGAAAGGCTACGGGCTGACGACCGCCCAGATCTTCTACCACCTGCCGGACCATCCCGCCCTGCTGCAAAGCTATGTCTGGCAGGACTACGACCTCGCCCCGGATTTTCCCGAGATGAACGGTTTTCTCAAATTCTGGCAGGAAAAGCTCGACGGCCCCCTGCATTCCGTCCGCTATGTCCATCGCAAGCTGATCTCGGCAAGCGAATGGCGGGCCGTCAAGGGCGAGATCATCCTGCACTAAGAAACAGCAGCCTCGCGTTTCAGACGTGCACTTCGCCATGAGCGAATTCGCCGTCGTCCGGCTCGCGATGCAGGGCTGAGAAAATCACGGCGGCATAAAGCAGCGTGACGAGCGCAATCACGCTCCACCCTGGCAGCGGACCGAGCGCGGCATTATTGACCGCCTCCGACCATGAAAAGACGACATCCGCCTCAGTATCGTTGGGCAGGAGTTTGGGCGTCGAGATCTTCAGAAGCCACGCCATCAGCAGGATGGCGTACATCCAGACGTAATTGCGCCTTACCCGGCGAAACAATGCTTCGCGATAGCTGATCAGGAAACAGGGATTGCGCAGGCTGCTGGCGATCGCCTGCGCCCAGTCGGGCTTGAGGTCCGCCTGCGGATAAAGCGCCTGCGCGAAGTAATGGCGTTCCAGCTTGCGGACCCTTGCGCGGTAGACGTCGAAGAAGCGGTATCGCCGTGCTTCGATCAGGAGAAGCAGCGAGATCAGCAGCATCGCAAACAGAACCACGCCGTGATGCGATGTCGGCGTCGACAGCGAGACCGACAGCAGCGCCGCCACCACCGTGATCGACCAGTTCGAGGTGCGGTCGATGCGGTCGCGCCAACTGGTCATCCGCCCGAGTTCGCCGCGGTAATAGTGGATGATCACATTGGCCTTTTCGGCGGAGGTCATCGGCAGCGACGGCGCGCGCCGCTCGACATTCTGCTCCAGCACGCTTTTGCCCTCATCGGCTGGCATGACCTTCTCCCGGAGGTGGTTCTCAAAAAGCCGTTCTGCTTTGACCTCTCAACGAATGAGCACCCGCCGCGTTCCCCCTGATGGACAAATGCCGGCTATCGGCTTAAAGCCGCCTGCGAAAAGAAGGACGCTGGCCATGAAGAAGATCGACGAGGAAGCCCTGGCAGAGGCCTATAACCGTGCGCTGGCGCTGGAGAAGGCGGGCGATATCGACGCAGCCGTCAAGGCCTATGAGCAGGTGCTCGAACTCGATCCCGAGGACCACGGCGGTGCCGCCGTGCGCATCGCGGCCATGGGCCGCGGCGAGACGCCCCCCAAGGCGCCGGACGCCTATGTGGAAACCCTGTTCGACCAGCATGCCGAAAGCTTCGAGGACATTCTCGTCGAGCAGCTGGGCTATGCGGTGCCCCTCATCGTGCGCCAGCGCCTGCAGGAGCTGAAGCTCGGGCCGTTCAAGCGGATGCTCGATCTCGGCTGCGGCACCGGGCTTACCGGCGGCACGCTGCGCGACATGGTCGACGATATTACCGGCATCGACATTTCCGAGAACATGGTTGAAATCGCGCACGAAAAGGATCTCTACGAGACGCTTTACGTGGCCGAAGTCGAGGATTTCCTCGAAGACAACGACGACGAGCCCTTTGACCTGGTGACCGCCACCGACGTGCTGCCCTATCTCGGCGCGCTGGAACCGCTGTTCTTCGGCGCGGCAGAAAACATGGCTCCCGGCGGCCTGTTCATCTTCTCCTCGGAGACCCTGCCCGACGAGAGCTTTGCCGGCCGGCCCTACATCGTCGGCCCGCATCAGCGTTTCGCCCATTCGGAAACCTATGTCCGCGAACGCCTCGCCGCCACCGGTTTCGAGCTTCTCGAAATCTCCGACATCAACGTGCGGATGCAGGACGGCAACCCGACGCCGGGCCATCTGGTGATCGCGCGGCTGATTGTAAAGTCATGACAATCTCAGGTTGAGAGCGCAATGGCAATTCTCGGCGCCGTCACAGGTGATGACAGGCGCCGAGCACGACCAAGCGTCCAAATCATCCTAGTGTTCGCGAACCATCTTCTCATCGTCCCTCTTCATCGGTAGTTTGCCCTCCGCAACGGAGGGATTCGGATGACGCCGCAGCGCTATCTTCTTGCCCAGGCCTATAACAACGCATGGGCCAACCATCGGCTGCTGAAAGCCTGCGGAGAGCTTTCGCGCGAAGAGCTGGATGCGACGCGAGTCAGCTTCTTCCCGTCGATCATCCATACCCTCAACCATATCCTGACCGTCGACTGGCTCTATATCAGCGCGCTCGAAGGCAATTGCCTCGGTCCCGCCGCCTTCGAGCCGGAGATTCCCTGTCCGCTCTTCGCCGATCTCGATCGTCAACAGCGCGCCGCCGACCGCCGCCTCATCGATCACTGTCGACGCTTGGATGAGAAAACGATCGCCGAGGAGATCCGGATTCCCCGGAACACTTTCGTGCAGGTCGAGCCTGCCGACCGGCTGCTGATGCATCTCTTCCAGCACCAGATCCATCATCGCGGCCAGGTTCACGCCATGCTGTCGGGAACCACCGTTCAATCGCCGCAGCTCGACGAGTTCTTCTGCACGGGCGAAGACCAATTGAGACAACAAGATTTTGCCGAACTGGGCTTCACCGAAGCCATGATCTGGAGTTGACCATGCTGTATTTCATCATCAAGGCCCTGCACATTCTGTCCGACTTCCTGCTGATCGGCGGCATGCTGATCAACGCCTTCGTCATCGGCATGGTGCCGCCGACGATCCGCACCGGCGTCATCTCGGCGCTCAGAAGATATGACCGCACCGTCACCACGGCCGCACTCGGCGGTGCCTGGCTTTTCGGCCTGTGGCTCGCCTTCGGCTACGGTTTTTACACTTCCGGCTGGTTCGGCTTCAAGTTCCTGATCGTCATCATGCTGTCGGCTCTGCACGGCATGCAGGGCGCCTGGATGCGCCGCATGGAAGCCGATCCGCATCTCGACCCGCCGGCCTTCGTGCGCGCCGGTCTGCCGATCGTCCTCGGCTCGGTCGTCGTCATCGTCGCGCTCGCGGTCATCAAGCCGTTCTGACCTGCTGCCCGGTCCTTGGCAATTTTCAGCGTGCCGCCAACGGAACCGCCGATCGAAATCTACGCTTTTCGCCGAACTGCGCTTTTCCGGACGTCGGCTTTGCTCTAATCCTCTGCCCAACAAAATTGTGGAGGTTCAGCATGGCGAAAGTGGCATTCATCGGTCTCGGGGTCATGGGTTATCCCATGGCGGGGCATCTCAAGGTCAAGGGCGGCCATGACGTCACCGTCTATAACCGCACGGCTGCCAAGGCCGAGGACTGGGCGAAAAAATTCGGTGGCAAGGCCGCAGCGACGCCGGCCGAAGCGGCCAGGGATGCCGATTTCGTGTTCGTCTGCGTCGGCAACGACGACGATCTCCGCTCGGTGACAATCACCGAGACCGGCGTTCTCGCCGGCATGAAACCGGGCGCGATCCTGATCGACAACACGACGGCCAGCGCCGAAGTCGCCCGCGAGCTCGATGCCGCGGCCCGGGAAAAAGGCGTCGGCTTCGTCGACGCACCGGTTTCGGGTGGCCAGGCGGGTGCCGAAAACGGCGTGCTCACCGTCATGTGCGGCGGCGACGAGGCGACGTTCGAGAAGGCCAAGCCGGTGATCGACGCCTATGCCCGCATGGTCGGCCTCATGGGTCCGGCAGGCGCCGGCCAGCTCACCAAGATGATGAACCAGATCTGCATCGCCGGCCTCGTGCAGGGGCTCGCGGAATCGATCCATTTCGGCAAGCAGGCCGGCCTCGACATCGAAAAGGTAATCGAGGTGATTTCCAAGGGTGCGGCCGGTTCGTGGCAGATGGAGAACCGCTACAAGACGATGAATGCCGGCAAATACGATTTCGGCTTTGCGGTCGACTGGATGCGTAAGGATCTCGACATCGTGCTGACCGAAGCCCGCCGCAACGGCGCCAAGCTGCCGGTCACGGCCCTCGTCGACCAGTTCTACGGCGACGTGCAGGCGATGGGCGGCAAGCGCTGGGATACGTCCTCGCTGCTCGCCCGGCTCGAAAAGAAATAGGCCGGCCATGATCGGCCCCTCCTCCGACGTCGCCGGGATCATCGCGCATCTCGAAACGCTGCGCTCGGAGGAGAACATTTCCGGCATGGCCCGTTTCGGCATTGTCACCGACAAGGCCGTCGGCATTTCCAATCCCGACCTGCAGAAGATCGCGCGGACCATCAAACGCGACCACGGCCGGGCGCTGGGCCTCTGGCGCACCGGCATCCGTGAAGCCCGCATGCTGGCGATCTATACCGCCGATCCCGCCGTACTGACGCCGGCCGAGGCGCGCGGATGGGCCGAGGATTTTGCCTCATGGGAAATCGTCGACACCGCCGCCGACCTTTTTACCGAAACGCCCTACTGGCAGGAGCTAGTTGCGGATTTCGCCGAGGATGACCGCGAATTCGTCCGCCGCACCGCGTTCGCGATGATCGCCGGCGCCGCCGTGCATCGCAAACAGGAACCGGACGAAACCTTCGTCGCCTATCTGCCGCTGATCGAGGCGCATTGCACCGACCCGCGCAATTTCGTCAGGAAGGCGGTCAACTGGGCGCTCCGCAATATCGGCAAGCGCAACCGTGCCTGCCACGTCCCTGCCCTGGCACTTGCCGAAAAGCTCGCCGCCTCGCCGGACAAGACCGCCCGCTGGATCGGCAAGGACGCTTTCAAGGAATTGTCGGGCGAGAAGCTTTTGGCGCGGTTGAAGGCTTAGCCGGCTTTACCAGCCCGATATTGCCGCGGCGTCGCGCCCGCAAACGTCCGAAATGCCTTGATGAAGGAACTCGTGCTTTCGAACCCGCAGGCAAGCCCGATTTCCGTTATCGGCTCCCGGCCGGCAAGCAGCATCTCCTTGGCCTTCACCATCCGCGCCCGATGCCGGAAATCGCGAAAACTCATGCCGAGTTCTGCGTCGAATCGCCGTGACAGCGTCCGCTCCGAAAGACGGGCAACTTCCGCCAGAGCACTGAAATCGAGATCCCGGTCGAGCTGTTCCAGCATCCGCGCGACGGCGACCGCCATGCCCGGCGACTGCGGTTTCGGCAACCACGTCTCGTCCTCGTCCGCCGCCAGTTCCTTCGCCACGGATGCGAGCGCCTTGAAGAAGGCATTCGCGGTTTCGTCGCATGAGGGGCGCCCCGTATCCCAACGCATGACGTGCAGGATCATCTGCCGCGCCAGATCGGAAAGACCGAAGACCCGGCAGGCGGGCAGCGGCGCTCCGAATTCGCGATCGCCGAACAGAACCGAGGACGCCGTGGCCGCCCCATTGCTGTGCACCGCAATCACCGTTCCCCTTGCGATCAACGCAGCCCTTTGCGGCGGCAGCATCCAGCGGCGGTCGCCGATATCGAGAACGAAGGTGCCGGCCGAGGCGTAAAGCAGGTAATCGGCATCGAAGGCCCGTTCGATCTCGAACGGCTCGTCGAACACCCGATGATAGGCATGAGAAATTGTCGCCATCGCTGCCGGACTTACCTATGCGACCTGCTGTCCCCGCATCTGCTTTAGCAGTTCGGCGGTGTCGAGCAATGCGGAATGATGCATGATCTTTCCGTCCTTCAGGACGAAGCTCCGGTAGGCGCGCACGCGGATGGGATTGCCGGAGGGTTCGACGCCCTTGAAAGCCGCCTGGTGCGTGCCGCACAATGTCAGCTCGCACATGACGCCATCGTCCTCGGCGGCCATCCGCTCGATCGTCCAGACAGCATCCGGCATGATCCGCTTCTGCACCGCCACCATGGCGCAATGCCCTTCCGAATTCGCCGGCGAATAGGCGGCCTCTTGATACTCGGCAGCGAAAAAACTTCCGAAGCGCTCGATCAGACCGCGGTTCCAGATCTCTTCGATATATCCGCGGACGATCGTTTTATTGGTCTTGGCCTGGTCCTGCATGGCGAGCTCCATTTGTTTCGATGAAGCCCAGATAAAACAAAACGGGCCGTATCAACTCGGCCCGTCCTGCCAGAAAATGATCCCGATCCGCCAAACGGCGAACTATTCCTCGCCCGACTTCTGGTTATCCAGCATCATGTAATCGAGCGGCAGCTCAGTCGTGTACTTGATCTGCTCCATTGCAAACACCGACGAGACGTCGCGGATCTCGATCTTGGCGATCAGGCGCTTATAGAAGGCGTCATAGGCGCCGATGTCCGGCACGACCACGCGCAGCAGGTAATCGACATCGCCGCTCATGCGGTAAAATTCGACGACTTCCGGGAAATCGACGACCACTTCCGAGAACCGCTTCAGCCATTCGATCGAGTGGCTGGCGGTGCGGATCGAGACGAAGACCGTGACCTTGGTATTGACCTTGACTGGATCGAGCAGCGCCACACGGCGACGGATGACGCCGTCCTCTTCCATCTTCTGGATGCGGCGCCAGCAAGGCGTGGTCGACAGGCCGACCTTCTTCGCGAGGTCCGCGACGGCGAGAGTGGAATCTTCCTGCAGAATGCGTAGTATCTTACGGTCGAGGCGGTCCATCAGAGTCCTTTCGAAATGATTTTTCGTTATACACCGAATTCGTGGCAGTTAACCGAAATTTGTTTCCCGTATCAAGCTATCCACATGCTGTCTTAGAACCGGCAGCAGATCCGTCTCGAACCATGGATTCTTTTTGAGCCAGCCGGTGTTGCGCCAGCTCGGATGCGGCAGCGGCAGGATCCTCGGCCCCTGGTTGGCGAAAACATAGTCTCGCCAGTTCTCTACCGTTTCCGTCATGCCCTTGCCTCGCCGGCTCCCCAGATGCCAGGCCTGCGCATAACCGCCGACGGCGATCACCAGTTCGATCTGCGGCATGGCGGCGATCACCCGGGACCGCCAGAACGGCGCACATTCGAGCCGCGGCGGCAGGTCGCTGCCCTTGGCATCGTAGCCTGGAAAACAGAAGCCCATCGGCACGATCGCGAAGTTTTTCGGATCATAGAATTCGTCGCGGGTCACCGCCATCCAGTCGCGCAGCCGATTTCCCGAGGCATCGTTGAATGGCAGCCCGCTTTCGTGCACCCGAAGCCCCGGCGCCTGCCCGGCGATCAGCACCCTCGCCGTCTTCGATAGCACGGCGACCGGCCGCGGCTCATGCGGCAGACGGTCGCCCTCGCCTTTCGCCGG
>NZ_JALBGW010000160.1:0-10445 GCF_023006485.1 Neorhizobium sp. BETTINA12A | reverse complement strand
CTCGGCGCGCTCGGCGGTGATTGCCGAAAACAGCGCTTCGCTCGTCGCCAGCGATGCGGCGGCGGCCTCGAAGGTCGCGCGCATCTCCTCGGCTTCGGCGCCGGTATCGGCGAGCATGTCGTTGAGTTCGGCCTCTTCCTCGCCAAGCTTTTCGAGGAAGGACGTGTTGTCGGCGGCGAGCCGCTCCTCGCGGCTGATATCCTCGCCGAACTGGACGAGCCGGCGGGTTAGTTCGTCGCGGCGCTTCAGAAGGCGGTTCGCCTCTTCCTCCAGCTGGCCGCGGGCGATCTGCAGGCGCTGCAGGATGGCACCGGCTTTCGCCTCCTCCTCGCGCAGTTCAGGCAGCTTGAGGCTTGCGATCGCCTGGTTCTTGGCGGCCTCCATCTGACCTTGAGCCTTTTCGGCGACCACGCTGGTCACCTGGTTGAGAGCGCTTTCCGCCTCGCCTTCCGCCTCCTTGGCCTGAACCCAGCGGATATGCAGCAACATCGCCTCGCGGGCTCGGATATCGGCCGACAGGGTCTTGAAACGGTTGGCCTGGCGGGCCTGGCGCTTGAGGCTCTCGATCTGGCTTTCGAGCTGCGAGAGCACGTCGTCCAGTCGTTCGAGATTGCCTTCGGCGGCCCGCAGCCGCAGTTCCGCCTCGTGGCGGCGCGAATGCAGGCCGGAAATGCCGGCGGCCTCTTCGAGGAGCTGGCGGCGTGCCTGGGGTTTTGCCTGGATCAGTTCTCCGATGCGGCCCTGCCCGACCATGGACGGCGAGCGGGCACCGGTCGAGGCATCGGCAAACAGCAGCTGCACGTCCTTGGCGCGGGCTTCCTTGCCGTTGATGCGGTAGACGGATCCGGACTCGCGCTCGATGCGGCGGGTCACCTGGATCTCGTCGGAATCGTTGAAGGCAGCAGGCGCCGTGCGGTCGGAATTGTCGAGATAGAGGCCGACTTCGGCCGTATTGCGGGCCGGACGGTTGCCGGAACCCGAGAAGATCACGTCGTCCATGCCGGACGCGCGCATGTTCTTGTAGGAGTTTTCCCCCATCACCCAGCGCAGCGCCTCGACGAGGTTGGACTTGCCGCAGCCGTTCGGGCCGACCACACCGGTCAGCCCGCGCTCGATGATAAATTCCGTCGGTTCGACGAAAGACTTGAATCCCAGAACGCGCAGCTTGTTGAACTTCATGCCGCGCCCCTCACCTTCCCTTTAAGGAAGGTGTGCTCACAACAAGCTGTCGATGAGCTTGGACATGGATTCAACCGACATATCTCCCGAATACTTCTTGCCGTTGATCAGGAAGGTCGGCGTGGAATTGACGCCAAATTCGTCCGCAGCCCTCTTAACGACAGCATTCACTTCATCGAGAAGCTTCTGGTTCGTCAAGCAGGCCTCGAAAGTCTGCTGTGAGTAACCTGCGAGTTTGACCGTCTGGAGCAGCGCATTGCGCACATTTCCATCCGCCGGCGACGCCCAGCCGCGCTGCTGCTTGAAGAGCATCGAGACCATCGGGAAATACTGGGCAGGCGTCGAAAGCTCGGCGGCGTTCTGCGGGCTGCAGCGGGCGAGCATGAAAGCGGCGGTCGCAACCGGATCGAACGGGAATTCGCGGATGATGAAGCGCGCCTTGCCGCTGTCGATATACTTGGTCTTGATCGTGTCGAAGGTCTTGTTGTGGAAGTTGGCGCAATGCGGGCAGGTCATCGACATGTATTCGATGATCGTCACCTTGGCCTTTTCGTCGCCCAGCGCCATTTCCGGCAGCGGGCCCGGCTTCAGTGCAGCGGCCATGTCCACGTCGCCCTGGGATTCCGGCATTTCCTGCGCAAAGGCTTCGGAAGCGCCGAGCGGCAGCGCCAGGCAAAGGGCGGTTACAGCCACTCCGCCGAGAAGCGCGCGCCTGGTCATGGTCATTTCGTTCATCTGCATGGAACACCCGTGTGCGAGAAATCTTCAATAAAGGTGACATTCCGTATCGCGGCGCCCCAGCGCGAACAAGCTGTCGATAAGCAAATCTCTTCAAAGAATTGTGACAAATCGGAGGTCTATCAAGAGGATCGGCCGGTTTATCTCTCAGACCTTGCGTTTCTGCTGCAGAACGGCGGTGCCAAGCCTTGCCACCGCCTTCTTGAGCGCCTCGCTTTCGATCCCTTCCATCATGGTTTCCAGCCGCTTGGCGGCCTCGCCCTTCAAAGGCGGCGGCTTGCGGGGATGCTTGAAGGTCTGGGACACCGGTTTCTGGACGATGCGGATCTGGCGCACGGCCGGGAAACCAAAAAAGCCGTTGATGCGGGCGATCAGTTCACCCTGGGCATGGGTGAGGAAAAGCGCGCGCGCCCCTTCGCAGGCAATCGTCAGCACACCGGCCTGATGACCGCCGCCCGAACCGGTGCCCTCGTCGCGGCGCGGCCAGGCGATCTTTTCCGGCCGCGTGCAATCGGCAAAATCCTCGCCGGCGATCTCGTCCCAGGAGCCGAGCAGTGCCGTCGATATGCCGGCGCGGCGGGCAAGCACCGGATCGATGATGCCGTTGGCGATTTCCGATATCTGCAGCTCGCGTTTCTTGGGATAACTCATGACGCCCGCCATTGCGGCACCGGCGGGCCTTGATGCCGGCGCACTATTCCCACAACTATACGCCATCTCTTCCCATTACGGCAAACGATGCTCCAGACGATCAACATCACCCATGCGCAGAAGCTTCTGACCTGGTACGACCGGCATCACCGCGAGCTTCCATGGCGGGTGAGCCCGGCCGCGGCAAAGGCCGGAAAACGAGCCGATCCTTACCACGTCTGGCTTTCGGAAGTGATGCTGCAGCAGACCACCGTGCAGGCGGTGAAACCCTATTTCGCCAAATTCCTGACGCTCTGGCCCAAAGTGACCGACCTTGCCGCGGCACCGGTCGAGGACGTGATGGCGGCCTGGGCCGGGCTTGGTTATTACGCCCGCGCCCGCAACCTGAAAAAATGCGCCGAAGCGGTTGCGGCCGGGCATGGCGGTGTGTTTCCCGACACCGAGGAAGGCCTGCGAGCGCTTCCCGGCATCGGCGACTATACGTCAGCCGCCGTCTCCGCCATCGCCTTCAACCGCCAGTCCGCGGTCATGGACGGCAATGTCGAGCGGGTGATTTCGCGGCTTTACGCCATCGACGCGCCGCTTCCGGGCTCGAAACCGGCAATGAAGGCGAAGGTGGCTGAACTAACGCCGACTGAGCGGCCCGGCGACTTCGCGCAGGCGATGATGGATCTCGGCGCGACGATCTGCACCCCAAAACGGCCGGCCTGCGCGCTCTGTCCCTTCCGCGACGACTGTCTGGCCTTTGCAGAACACGACCCGGAGCGGTTTCCGGTAAAGGCAGCAAAGAAGGAAAAGCCGGTGCGGCTTGGTGCGGTGTTCATCGCTGTGACATCGGAGGGCGAAGTGCTGCTCAGGCGGCGGATCAACAGCGGCCTCCTCGGCGGCATGACCGAAGTGCCGACCACAGCCTGGACGTCGCGCATCGACGGCGGGACGACGACGGAGCACGCCCCCTTCCCGGCCGCATGGGAAGCGTCCGGCACCGTCACCCACGTCTTCACTCATTTCGAACTGAGGCTCTCGGTCTTCCGGGCGAAGACCGAAAGGGTCTCCACCGCCGACGGATGGTGGGAACCGGTCACAAATCTAGAGGCCCAGGCCTTGCCGACGGTGATGAAAAAAGCCATCACCCAGGCTATTCCACTGGCCTTCGAAAAATCTCCGAACTGATATTCCCAGGACATGTTCATGGCAGCCAAGATCGACCACATCGTCTTCGACATCGGCAAGGTGCTGATCCATTACGATCCGAACCTTCCCTATGCCCGCGTCATCCCGGACGAGGAGGAACGCAGATGGTTCTTTGAGAACGTCTGCACCCATGAATGGAACCTGGAACAGGATCGCGGCCGCAAATGGGAAGATGCCGAGGCGCTGCTGGTCGAGCGGTATCCGGAACGGGAAGAACAGATCCGCGCCTTCCGCAAATGCTGGCACGAAATGGTGCCGCATGCCTATGACGGCTCGGTCGCGATCATGGAAGGCCTGATCGACAAGGGCCGCGACGTGACGATGCTGACCAATTTCGCCGCCGACACGTTCGCCGAGGCTAGGCAGATCTTCCCCTTTCTCAACAGACCGCGGGGCGTCACCGTGTCTGGCGAGATCGGCCTGATCAAACCGGACGTGGAGATCTACGAAAAGCACGCCCGCGACTTCGGCCTGACGCCGGAAGCTTCGATCTTCATCGACGACAGCCAGGCGAATGTCGAGGGTGCGCGCGCGGCCGGCTGGCAGGCGGTGCATTTCAAGGATCCGGAAACGCTGCGGCAGGACCTGATCGCCCACGGCATCGAACTTTAAGGTTTTGTCTCATGGGCCGGATCTACAGGACCCGGCTTACGGCGCAGACGCGGCCGACGACCTTCAGATCGGACAAACTGTCCTTGAGGACATGCTGCGGGCGATAACGTTCCACATTGTCCGGCAGCAGTTCGAGGCTGCCGTCGGCAAGCCGTTGCACCCGCCGCGCGATCAGTTCCGCGCCGGTATCGAACAGGTAGACCCGGCCGTCCTCCAATTTGCGGTCGCTGATATCGACGAACATCGGGGCTCCGTCGACAATCGTCGGAGACATGCTATCGCCGCTTGCGGGCACGACCCGCATGTTTTCCGGTTCGGCCGAAAGTTTGGCCCAAAAACCTCGCGGTATGGCCGCCCATGTGGTGTCGTGCGGTTCGAGCGGGGGCTGCCCGGTCGCCTCGTTTTCATAAGCCGGGATGACGATACGATCGGCGAGATCCCAGACCGGGCTCGGCTCGGAAAATCCGGCCGGCTGGTTTTCCGGCGCCGCGAAATGGACGACGCCTTCTTCCACCGACCAAACGCTGCCGAGATATTCGATCGGCACGTCGGCCAGTTCCGCCATCATGTTAAGCGTGCTGTGGCGCGGCTCGGTCTTGCCGTGCCGGTAGTTGTCGAGCGTATTGTCGTTCAGGCCCAGCGCATCGACGACCCGCAGGCGACCGCCGGCCAGTTCGCAGAGGATCAGCATCTTCAGCGCCACGGCCCGGCGCGCGGCATCCCTGCCCTCCCAGCTTGGAGAGAACCGCGCCAAGGCACGCTCGATCCGGTGGCGCAACTCGCCATTGACAGGCATGGACATTCTAAAAAACGCTAACCTGGAAATTCGTTCAACCCGATACAACCTACGATATCAAGCGCAAGTGACGGCGGGAATACCTGAAATTTCGCAAAGTCGAAATTGGCCAGGCGGCAGAAGCGACGAGGACGCCCGCAAAAGAAATGGCGCCCGGGATCAGCCTTCCCGGGCGCCAATTATCCTCGTCCGGGACTAGAGGTACGAAACCGGACGAGGCATTCGGTCGATGTGGCGGGACCGGTGGATCAGTCTATTTTCGCCATATCGTTTCGGATCACGGATCGCAGTTCGTCGATGGGCTTGAGGGATTTGCCATCGTCGAAATGCCAGAAAGTCCATCCGTTGCATGCATCAAGGCCCTGCACTTTCGCGCCGAGGCGATGAATGGAACCAGCCTCGCCACCTGCCGCGAGCGTGCCGTCGGCGCGGATGATCGCGCTGTGGCGGCGCTTCGCATCGGTCAGGACCTGACCGGGCTTGACGAGACCACTTTCGACCAGAGTGTTGAAGGCGACACGGGGTTCGGCCTTCTTGCCGGTCATGACCGTCAGTTCCGCCTTGCCGAGCGGCTCGACGGAGGCGATGCGCTCGGAAGCCGCATCGATATAATCCTGCTCGCGCTCGATGCCGACGAAATTGCGGCCGAGGCGTTTTGCGACGGCGCCGGTTGTGCCGGTGCCGAAGAAGGGATCGAGGATGATGTCGCCCGGCTTGGTCGAGGCCATGATCACGCGGGCAAGCAGCGCTTCCGGCTTCTGGGTCGGGTGGACCTTCTTGCCGTCGTCGCCCTTCAGGCGTTCGCCGCCGGAGCAGATCGGGAAGAGCCAGTCGGAGCGCATCTGAACGTCGTCGTTGGAGGCCTTCAGCGCATCGTAATTGAAGGTATAGCCCTTCGACTTGGCGTCGCGGCTCGCCCAGATCATCGTTTCATGGGCGTTCTGGAACCGGCGGCCCTTGAAGTTCGGCATCGGGTTGACCTTGCGCCAGACGATGTCGTTCAGCAGCCAGAAGTTCAGGTCCTGCATGATCGCGCCGACGCGAAAGATATTGTGGTAGGAGCCGATGACCCAGATCGTGCCATTCGGCTTCAGGACGCGGCGGCAGGCGAGCAGCCAGGCGCGGGTGAAGGCGTCATAGACTTCGAAGGAGGCAAACTGGTCCCATTCATCGTCAACGGCATCGACCAGCGACTGGTCGGGACGGTGAAGCGTGCCGCCGAGCTGGAGATTATATGGGGGATCGGCGAAGATCGCATCGACGGAATGATCCGGCAGAGCCTCCAGAGCAGCGACGCAATCACCCTTGATGATGGAGTTTAGCCAAGTGTCCGGACGGACCTGACGCTTCAGGTCGGCCAACGGAAGAACTGCTGCCATTTGCTACTCGCTACGCTCTACTCGATACGAATTTTTACTGCCTGTTATGGTTACCCACTTTGGTTACTAAAGCCTGAAGCGGCGTGCGGTTTCGGGAAAAATTTTGAGGCGTGGAAAGATGGTGCCGGCTTGATCATTCCGACACATGCCGTATCTTTGGAGAACAATGATGGAGTGCAATCATGCCCACCACAAAGGCATCCGCAAAGCGAGGCGAGCAGCCGACAAGAAGAGTGCTTCTTGCTCGAGAGCTCAGCGATGCGGAAATGGCAGCGATCCGCGCCGCGCAGGTCAAGGCGGACGTGCCCTATAATCTCGACGACCTCGACGACGAAGGCAATCTTGTCTCCCGGAAACCCTCGGATCGGGCGCGTTGAAAATCCCTCTTTCGGCGCCAGTCGGTAGCATTGTCGCCTACGAATATCTCTGGCATTCCCAATCCGGAACAAGGGACGACGGTGAGAAAACGCGCCCTGCGGTTATCGTCTTGTCCGCCGTCCGCGATGGAAGCAAAGAGATCGTCTATTGCCTCGGCATCTCGCATAGCGAACCGAAATCTCACCAACGCGCATTACCTCTGCCAACAAAGCTGCTGAGGTATCTCGGCCTCTCGGAGGAGCCGTCCTGGGCTTATACCGACCAGTTGAATGTCTTCATCTGGCCGGGTCCCGATTTACGTCCCGCTTCATGGCTGTCGAGCCGACCGCACACCGACGACAGCTGTTTGATTGGCCATTTGCCGAGCGACTGGTTCGAGTCGCTCAAGATGCATCTTGGAGAAAGCCGGCAGCTCGGCAAGCTCGCCGCCATCAAACGCAGCGAATAAACATCTAAGCCGCATGCACCTCGCGGCTGTCCTTCGGCGCTTCGTCCCGCTCGAACATGCCGTAATCCCTGACGACGTGGCCGATGCGCAGGCGGTAATCGGCGAAGATGCCGCCGCGGCCGGCTTTCTGGGCGGCGCGGTGGCTTTCGAGGTTGCGCCATGCCTTGACCGCCTCCTCGTCTCGCCAGAAAGACAGGGACAGGATTTTTCCGCGTAGGGTGAGACTTTCGAACCGCTCGATCGAGATGAAGCCGTCGATGGTTTCCAGTTCGGACCGCAGTTCGCCGGCAAGGTCGAGATATTTGTGGCGCTCGCCCATATAGGGAATGACTTCGAAGATGACGGCGATCATGGCTTTACCAAAGCTCCGTGCGGCGTGGAGACGTTCTTGAGGAAGATCCGGTCCTCCTTCAGGATGAAACGTTCGCGTTTCGAGAACGCGTAGTTTTCCTTGCCCAGCGGATCGGCCATCAGCCGGGCGCGATAGGTCTCGTAAGCGGCGAGGCTGTCGATGTTGTAGATGCCATAGGCCGTGGTCGCCGAACCTTCGTGCGGGCCGAAATAACCGATCAGATCGGCGCCGCAGCGCGGGATCGCCTGGCCCCAGTTGCGGGCATACTCAGTGAACTCATCTTTTTTGAACGGGTCGATTTCGTAGCGGATGAAACAGGTGATCATGACTTCGTCTCCTTGTGTTGTGGAGATGTTTTGCCATATTGCCAGACGAAGATGCTTCGGTTACGGTCGAAGTATGAAAGAAGGTCCAGACATTGCCCGCATCGGGATGCTGTTCGGCGATCCCGCCCGCGCCAACATGCTGACTGCCCTGATGGGCGGCCAGGCGCTGACGGCGACCGAGCTTGCGCAAGCCGCCGGCGTGACTGTGCAGACGGCGAGTTCGCATCTCTCCAAGCTCGAGGAAGGCGGCATTCTCGCCCAGCGAAAGCAGGGCCGGCATCGTTATTTCACGCTTGCAGATGCCGCCGCCGGCACGCTGCTCGAAAACATCATGGGGTTTGCGGCAAGCCGAGGCCACCTGCGCCACCGGCCGGGACCGAAAGATCCGGCACTGCGCAAGGCGCGTGTCTGTTACGATCATCTTGCCGGAGATTACGGGGTGAGGATGCTCGACAGTTTCGTCGCCCGCGGCGCGATCGAGAGCGATGGCGACAACTTGACGATGACCGAGGACGGCCGCAGGGAGCTTGGCACGCTCGGAATCGATGTGGCGTCGCTCACATCCAATCGCCGGCCACTCTGCAAATCCTGCCTCGACTGGAGCGAGCGGCGCTCGCATCTGGCCGGCACGCTCGGCAAGGCGCTGCTTGCCCATTTCCTCGAAAACGGATGGGCACGGCGCAGTGAGGAGAGCCGCGCGGTGCTGTTCACGCCGGACGGCGAGCGGAAGTTTCTTTCGCTGTTTCCGGCGGGCTGAACGTCATGACCAGCGCGCCTGCATAATCTTCTGCCGCGATGCGATCGCAAAGGCTGCTCCATTCACAGCCCGTGCAAGCGCGGCGGGTCACGCCGGCAGAGAAGGCGCGGCGCAGTTTCTCGAACAGCGCCTGATCGGAGGAGATCACCGCCCCGGTCTCTAGCTCCCGCCCAAGCAGGCGGGCGATATCCGCCAGCGCCGCCGCATCGCGACCGGCAACCGAAGCACCGAAACAATGCGCATCTTCATCCGAGAGAAGCGGGGCGCAGATATCGTCGGGGCCGGAGACGATCTCGATCGTCTCGCCGGCGGAAAGCCGGCCGGCGAGACGACGATAATTGGCGACGAAGGCCGGGCTGTAGCCCTCGCCGACAAAGGTCAGCATGCAGAGAAGATGATGCGGCCGCAGCCTCACCGTCACTCTGCCGCGGCGCGATTGCGGGAGGCGACGGCGGCAAGGACGGCTGCCGCCAGGCCCGATTTCAGCGCAGCGCCGAGGATGAACGGGGCAACGCCGGCCCATAATGCCTTTTCAGCGCCGATCAGTGCCGCGAGCCAGGCCCAGCCGAGCGCAAGGCATAGAAGGTTTGCGATCAGATGTGCCGAGAAGCTGGCGAGGATGCGCCGCCCGGTCCAGCCGCGTTCGGCAAGCCAACCGGCAAGGGCGGCAATCACCGGAAAGGAAAAGAGATAACCCGCGGTCGGCCCTGCGAACACGGCAATGCCGCCCGCCCCACCCGCGAGCACCGGCGCTCCAAGTGCTGCTTCTCCCAGCCAAGCAAGCACCGTCAAGGCGCCGAGCCGCCAGCCGTAAAGCGCGCCGATCATGGTCACGGCGAAGGTCTGCATGGTGATCGGCACGGGAACCATCGGCACGGCGATCCGGGACGCGATCGCCAGCACCAGCGTGCCAGCGAGCACGAACAGGATTTTGGCGGGCAAGGACCGCTCGACAAGCCGAAAGGGATCGAAAATAAGCGCCTGGGGGGAATTAATCAGGGACATCGGGTTCTCCTTTTCAAATTATAGATAATTTTGATTCCCATCTATTTTATGAGGCGAATTTTCGACAGAGGCAAGGGGCACGGTGTCGAGTATACAGCGGGCGCAGAGGAAACGATGGCACATCTCGGCAAAAACAGGCCTATAAAGCCGGTTTCCGCGGAAATAAATTATCTATAATTTTTGGAAATAATCAGCCGACGATGGCGAAAGTCTCGCGCGCGGCACCAGTCTTGGCCGGTTGTGGGCCACGGCCGATCCATTGCACGTGCTTCTGCAGGATGGCGGCGGCCTCGTCGATCTTGCCCTGCCTAAGCGCGGCGAGGATGGCGCGATGGTCGTGGTCGGTGCGCTTTTCCCAGCCGGACTGCCAGGCGGAAAACAGGAACCTGGCGCTTGCGGCATGCAGGTCGTCGATCGAGGCGAGCAGGCGCTTCATGCCGCAGGGGGTGAGAATCAGCCGATGGAAGCGGCGGTTTGCCTCTTCCCAGGCATGCACGTCGGCGGCGGCATCGCCTTGCCTCGCCGCCTCCTCCGCCGCGTCGAGAATGGCGGGGGTCAGGTGGCGGGCGGCGTGGCGGAGCGCCAGCACTTCCAGCACGGCGCGCATTTCCGCCACTTCGCGGACTTCGG
>NZ_JALBGW010000015.1:0-73189 GCF_023006485.1 Neorhizobium sp. BETTINA12A | reverse complement strand
CCTTGCTCATCGCGGCCTCGAGGTGGACGAGCGCCTCGTTGAAGTTGTGGCGCAACGTTTCGTAGCGGGCGCCGAGATCGGCGCAGCGAACCGTGAGGTCGCCATGGGCCAATGATTCGAGCGCTTCGCCGATGGTGGAGACGACGCGGGTCTGCAGCGCTGCTTCCTGCTGCTGCATGTCGAGGTTTTGCTGGCGCTCGCGGTCGAGCTCGGTCTTCTGCTTTTCCTCGCGGGCGGCCATCGCATGGCGTTCGCGGATCTTTTCCTGCAGCGCCTGCGTCGCCTTCGCCATCATCCCCACTTCGTTCGACATGTCCGTATGCGGGATCGTCGCGGTGACATTTTCGTCGGCGACGGCCTGCAATGCGCCATGCACGGCGGCCAAAGGCCTGGTAATATTGCGGATGACGATCAGGGCGACACCGAGTGCAAGCAGGAAGGCGAGGAAACCGACGCCGACCACTTCCAGGATCGTCTTGTTGATCTTGACATCGAGGTCGTCGGTGTAGACGCCCGTGCCGACAATGATCTGCCAGGGTTCAAAGGCGCGGGAGTAGGCAGCCTTCTGGAAAACCTGGTCGGCCGGCATGCCGGGCTTTTCCCAATAATAGGTGGTGACGCCGCCGCCGGCACGGCCCTTGGCGACCATCTCTTCGCGGAACAGGTTGCCCATCTTGTCCGGCTGACCCTTCTGGTTCACGCCGACCAGCTTGGGATTGTAGTGGAACTGCGTGACCGTGTCGTAGTTCAGGCCGAAGATGTAGCCGGCCGGCTCGTATTTGATCCCTGCCACGGTTGCGTAAGCGAGTTTCTGCGCATCCTCGTGCTTCAGTTCGCCCGATTTTTCCCGGTCGTAATAGGATTGCAGGATGGAAATGCCGGACTCCACCTGGGTGCGCAGCATGTCGTAGCGCTCGGAATAGATCGAGGCGATCGAGGCGCGGATCTGATAGTAGGTGACAGCCGTGAAAGCCACCATAAGCGCTGCCACCATGGCCAATAACTGGTGGGAGATCTTGAGATTCTTCATGTTTCGACTCACTTTCAGGCAGCCGAACTCTCCCGGAGGAGCCGGAGCGGGACGAAGTTTTTGGGGAAGGCGCGTTCTGCACCGGTCACGTGCTACACCGCACTATGACGGGAGAGTGATCCCGAATATTTGAATAAAAATTTAATTATCCGGGCCTTGACAGCCGCAAATGCGAATATTTTGGGCAGGTCGGATTTGATGATGCGCAATTTACGCGCATACCGGGAAAGGCTGTTCTCGGAGCACTTTCTGCTATGTAAATATAATGATATTCTAAACTTAGAAGCGATCGGTGCGCAGTTCGAACGTGTCGAGCGCCAGCGGCTTCGGCGTAAGGGATGCTTCGACGATCCCGACCTCAGCCTTGCCGATGGTCTTCACCGCGCTGGTCAGGGCGTCGGCGTCGATGCCGTCACTTTTGGCTTCTGCGGTCGCGATCTGCGTTTCGGTGGAGCCGTTGGTGGTCGGGTGAAGCTCGGCGATGGCGTTTTCCTCGGCCATCCATTTGGGAAGCTTGCTGACATGGATCACCGGTGAGCCGCCAAGCCAGGCCTCGGTACGCGCCAGCTTCTTTTCGCCGTAGATCTCGATGATTTCAGTCTTCTGGATCCCTGCCGGCAGATCGGGAACCTTGTAGGTTGCCTCGTCCGATTTGGGCGCTACGGCGCTCGGGCAGCTTGTGCAGCTCTTGGTGAGGATGCTGACGCCCGCCTTGTGCGTGTTGTCGATCACCGTGATCGACGACGCGAAAGCCGAACTGCTTGCAAACACCAGAACTGTAGCCAGAACGAGACGCATAACCGGGAATCCTTCTTGAGGTCTCCCATGATTATCGCGGCTTCGTTTCGATCCCGTCTGGATAATCGGTAAATTTTAAATGAAACGACCGTTCAGGCACTCAGTTCTTTTCGCGCGTCACCGCCTGCCAGCCGATATCGCGGCGGCAAAAGCCGTTTTCCCATTCGACCTGGTCCACGAGCCTGTAGGCGCGAGCTTGCGCATCTGCGACGGTCTTGGCGGTCGCCGTAACGTTCAGCACACGGCCGCCGGTTGCGACGAGAGTGCCATCCTTGAGCGCCGTTCCGGCATGAAAGACCTTCTCTCCGGCAGCGCCCTCGGGCAGATGGGCGATCGGTGTATTTTTGTCATAGGCGCCCGGATAACCCTTGGAAGCCATCACCACGGTCAGCGCCACGTCGTCGTTCCATTCAGCGGAAACCTTGTCGAGCGCTTCGGTCGCTGCCCCATGGAGCAGGTCGAGTAGGTCGCTCTTCAGCCGCATCATCAGCACCTGGCATTCGGGATCGCCGAAGCGGACATTGTATTCGATCAGTTCCGGGCCCCTGGCCGTGATCATCAACCCGGCGAAGAACACGCCGGTGAACGGATATCCACTTTCCGCCATGCCGCGGATGGTCGGTTCGATGATCTCCTTCATGGTGCGCGCAACCATGTCCGGCGTCATCACCGGAGCAGGCGAATAGGCGCCCATGCCGCCGGTGTTGGGGCCGGTATCGCCGTCGCCGACCCGTTTGTGGTCCTGGGCCGTGGCAAGCGCCAGTGCGGTCTTGCCGTCGGAAAGGCAGAAGAAGCTTGCCTCCTCGCCATCGAGATAGGCTTCGACCACCACTTCGGCACCAGCCGGCCCGAAGGCGCCGTCGAAACAGTCGTCGATCGCCGCAAGCGCCTCGTCGATCGCCATGGCGACGGTGACGCCCTTGCCGGCGGCAAGCCCGTCTGCCTTTACGACGATCGGCGCGCCCTGTTCGCGCACATAGGCCTTCGCCTCGGCCGCATCGGTGAAGCGGCGATAGGCGCCGGTCGGGATATCATAGCGGGCGCAGAGATCCTTGGTGAAACCCTTCGAGCCTTCGAGCTGGGCTGCGGCAGCAGACGGGCCGAAGGTCGCGATGCCCTTGGCGCGCAGTACATCGGCGAGCCCGGCAACCAGAGGCGCTTCCGGCCCGATCACGACGAGGTCGATCGCATTGTCGAGGCAGAAGGCCGCCACGCCGGCATGATCGTCGATGTCGAGCGACAAGAGTTCGGCATGCTCGGCGATGCCGGGATTGCCGGGTGCGGCATAGAGTTTGCCGAGTTTCGGAGACTGCGCGAGTTTCCAGGCGAGCGCATGCTCGCGTCCACCCGAACCGATCAAGAGAACCTTCATGTCTCGCCCTCGTCTGCGCTGAAAACCTTGGCCTTGCGCGGCGGTTAAGGGGAGGGGAGGCAAAGGTCAAGGGCCAAGGCTTAGGTGGCCTCCCATCTTCTGTCCGTCATGGCGTTTCGATGGGAGGCCGTCGCGTTCGATAAAGGTCAGAATTCACCGCGCCGGTTTTTCGCGCCGCGGCGGATATCCAGCGTCGTCTGGAAGATCACCTTGTTCCGATAGGCGAGGAAAGGCACCGGTTCGTTCCGAAAGGACGCATCGTCCAGCTTCTGTTCGAGATAGGAAATGGCAGCCTCTAGCTCTTCATTGGCGACCGCCGTGTCAAATGCCAGTGTCCTGGCGGCTTTTTTGGGCATTCGTATCTCCATTCGGCCACATCATGCGGCGGATTGGTTTTAATGGCCTCTTGCCGGAGGTGAGAGTGCATTGGTTCTTTTCCACAGGGCCTTGGTTAGCGGCCGGTCAACCCGTGTTTCGTTTCGGCACGGTTGGTTCCAAGCAAATTGTGGAACCGGCATTCGCCACGTTGCCTTGCCACAAACTTCGACTATGGTCGCGCCTCCCATTTGAACGAGGACGCCCATGGCCGCCGATCTCCGTTTCCTTGCCGCCGCGATTGCTGCGGAAATCAATGCCCGTCCCGAACAGGCTGCCGCCGCGATCGGGCTGATCGACGACGGTGCCACCGTGCCGTTCATCGCCCGCTACCGCAAGGAAGTGACGGGCGGGCTGGACGATACGCAGCTGCGCAACCTGGCAGAACGGCTGGTCTACTTGCGCGAACTCGAAGCGCGCCGCTCCACCATCGTCGATCAGATCAATTCGCAGGGCAAGATGACCGACGAGCTTGCTGCAAAGATCGGCAAGGCGACGACCAAGGCCGAGCTCGAAGACCTTTATCTCCCTTACAAGCCGAAGCGCCGCACCCGCGCTGAGATTGCCCGCGAGCGTGGCCTCGGCCCGCTTGCCGAGGCGATCTGGGCCGACCGCAGCGTCGATCCGGCAAAGCTTGCAGAAGCTTATGTCAAGGACGAGGTAGCCGACGTGAAGGGTGCGCTCGAAGGCGCCCGCGATATCGTCGCCGAGACGTTCTCCGAAAATGCCGACCTGCTCGGAAAGCTGCGCCAGCATATGCGGGCTGGCGCGACGCTGAAGGCCAAAGTGGTTGACGGCAAGCAGGAGGCCGGCGCAAAATTCTCCGACTATTTCGATCATTCCGAACGCTGGGCGACGGCGCCCGGCCACCGGGCGCTCGCCATGCTGCGCGGCTGGAACGAGGAGTTCCTGACCCTGACGATCGAGGTCGACCAGGACGATCCGTCGCCGGTCAAGCCCGCCCAGCGCATCATCGCGCTTGCCTTCGACATCCGGGACCGGGGTGCCGCCGACCGCTGGCTGATGGAAGCCGCCGGCTGGACCTGGCGCGTCAAGCTCTCGGTGTCGTTGTCGCTCGACCTGATGCGCGAACTGCGCGGGCGCGCCGAGGAGGAGGCGATCCACGTCTTCGCCCGCAACCTCAAGGATCTGCTGCTCGCCGCACCCGCCGGCTCGCGCACCACGATGGGCCTCGATCCGGGCATCCGCACCGGCGTCAAGGTGGCAATCGTCGATGCCACCGGCAAGCTGCTGGAAACCACGACCGTCTATCCGTTCCCGCCGAAGAACGACATCCGCGGCACCCAGGCCGAACTCGCCGCGC
This sequence comes from Neorhizobium sp. BETTINA12A, assembly GCF_023006485.1. Lineage (NCBI taxonomy): Bacteria > Pseudomonadati > Pseudomonadota > Alphaproteobacteria > Hyphomicrobiales > Rhizobiaceae > Neorhizobium > Neorhizobium sp. BETTINA12A. Next base: position 68,290 of record NZ_JALBGW010000015.1, on the reverse strand, counting down.
TCATCCGCAAGCACAATGTCGAGTTGATCGCCATCGGCAACGGCACCGGCAGCCGCGAGACGGAAAAGCTGGTCGCCGACATGCTGTTGAACCTGCCTGGGCAGAAGCCCACCAAAGTCATCGTCTCGGAAGCCGGCGCCTCGGTCTATTCGGCGTCGGAAACCGCCGCCCTCGAATTCCCCGGCCTCGACGTGTCGCTGCGTGGCGCCGTTTCCATCGCCCGCCGCCTGCAGGATCCGCTGGCGGAACTCGTCAAGATCGAACCGAAATCGATCGGCGTCGGCCAGTACCAGCACGATGTCGACCAGGGGAAACTCTCTCGCTCGCTGGATGCCGTGGTCGAAGATGCAGTGAACGCCGTCGGCGTTGATTTGAACATGGCGTCCGCACCGCTGCTTTCGCGTGTTTCCGGCCTCAGCCGCACGATTGCCGAGGCGATCGTCGCCCATCGCGACCAGAACGGCGCGTTTTCGAGCCGTAAGGACCTGCTGAAGGTCGCCCGTCTCGGAAACCGTACGTTTGAACAGGCGGCAGGCTTCCTGCGCATTCCGAACGGCAAGGAGCCGCTGGATTCGTCCGCCGTCCATCCGGAAGCCTATGGCGTCGCCAAGAAGATCGTCGCCGCCTGCGGCCGCGACCTGCGCTCGCTGATGGGTGACAGTGCGGCGCTCAAGGCACTCGACCCGAAGCGGTTCATCGACGAAACCTTCGGCCTGCCGACTGTCAAGGACATCATCGCCGAGCTGGAAAAGCCCGGCCGCGACCCGCGCCCGAGCTTCAAGACCGCCACCTTTGCCGAAGGCGTGGACGAGATCACCGACCTGAAGCCGGGCATGATGCTCGAAGGCACGGTCACCAACGTGGCCGCCTTCGGCGCTTTCGTCGATATCGGCGTGCACCAGGACGGCCTTGTCCACGTTTCGCAGCTGGCCGACCGTTTCGTTAAGGATCCGCATGAGGTGGTAAAGGCCGGCGACGTCGTCAAAGTGCGCGTTGTCGAGGTCGATGTGAAGCGCAAGAGAATTGCGCTGACCATGCGCAAGGACGGCGGCGAAGCGGCACCCGCTCCGCGCGGCGACCGCGACGTCCGGCCGGTTAACCCGAAAATGATGAAAACTGAAAAACCTTCATCTCAGGGCGCTTTCGGCGCAGCACTCGCGGAAGCTTTAAAACGCAAGTGATTTTGGCCGGCTTCGGCAGAATTTCAATTATAGGATGCGGGTCGTCAGGCGGGGGTTTGACGGCCTGCTTTTTTATGTCATTTTGATGGCTGCAATGTGCTTGAAAGTCGCAGGGAAACGATTAGATTTTGGATTAGTAAGGCACCCTTAGTATTATTATTGGAGGTGGGTCCGTGGCCTCGTCCCTTCACAATCTTCTCAGCAAAATCATCAAGACTGGAACTTTGATCGTACGCGGCTCGGGAGGTGAGCAACGTTACGGGAGCGGCGGCGGGCGGTCCGTTTCGATACGGTTTATCGACGAAGCCGCCGAACGCGAACTGGTGGCGGATCCTCCCTTGAAGCTCGGCGAGCTCTACATGGACGGCCGTCTCGTCATCGATGACGGCGACATCTATGAGTTCCTTGCGCTGATCAAGGACAATACCCTCAGCGAAGGACTGACCTTCGGCATGATCTGGCGCGGCATCGCCCGCGTGCTGGTTTCCCAGTTCCGCAATCGCGTGCCGATCAACCATAACCGACGCAACGTCGCCCATCATTACGACCTCGACGAAAAGCTGTTCTCGCTCTTCCTCGACGAGGACTGGCAATATTCCTGCGCCTATTTCAACCCGCCGGGCATTTCGCTCGACGAGGCGCAGATCGCCAAGAAGCGCCATATCGTTGCCAAGCTGCTTGCCGAGCCCGGGCAGAAGGCGCTGGAAATCGGTTCCGGCTGGGGTGGCATGGCCATGTATCTGTCGGAATCCTCCGGCGTCGACGTGACCGGCATCACGCTCTCGACCGCGCAGCTCAAGATTTCGAACCAACGCGCCGCCAAGCGCGGTCTTGCCAACAGCGTCCGCTTCGAGCTGCAGGACTATTATTATCTGCCGCCGGATAAGCGCTACGACCGCATCGTTTCCGTCGGCATGTTCGAGCATGTCGGCCGGCTGAACTATCCCAAGTTCTTCGGCAAGGTGAACGACGTGCTCGCCGATGACGGCGTCATGGTGCTGCATTCGATCGGCCAGCCCTATCCGGCCCTCATCAACAATCCCTGGATCGAGAAATACATCTTCCCGGGCGGTTATATACCGGCGCTTTCGGAAGTGATGCCGTCGATCGAGAAGGCGGGCCTGCTCGTCTCCGACATCGAAATCCTGCCGATGCATTATGCGCACACGCTGCGCCACTGGCGCGAGCGGTTCATGGCCAACAAGGAGAAGGCTGCGGCACTTTACGACGAACGGTTCGTGCGGATGTGGGAGTTCTATCTCGCCGGTTCGGAAATGGCCTTCACCCACGAAAGCTTCTTCATCTTCCAGATGCAGATCGTCAAGAAGCGCACCGCCGTTCCGGACAACCGCGACTACATCTACGAGCGCGAGGCGGAACTGAAAGCCTTCGAAGGGAGCCGCATCCCGCTCGACAAGGTAGCGGTGTGAACTGGGCTAACCCCTATACAAGTGTAAATTAACCTTTGTTTCCGGCACCTATCTTGGAAAACGATATGGCGCCCTCTATGGTTCAGCATCTGGTCCGCAACTTGCCAAGGTTGTGGAGCCGATGCTGGGCAATGGGGGCATTCGCGTGGTTAAACAAGTTTTTTCTATCATCTTTAGAAATTGGATTTATTATCTCATATGGATAATAATTTCCGTTCTGCTGTCGGTATTCGGCGAATTTTCCGAGAGTTCTTCGTCGAATATTGCTTCTTTTTTTCCAACGATTTACCTGGCGATGTGGGTGCAAAGCTCTGTACTACGGTCAACGACCTTTGAATTCAGCGCGAAGCCGGAGTTTTACAAAGGATTTTTCGGCTATTCTCTGAAATTTATTACACTAGCGATAATTGCAGGCGGACTTTCTATGCCGGCTTTTCTATGGCTTGCAACGGTGTTCAACGGCCGTACAGTTGGCTGGCTGATGGTGTCGACCACGGCACTGGTCGTAATTTATGCGGCCTTGATGTCGTTGGTCGGTACTTGGCCGACATCCAACATTACGGGGATCAGGACGTCGCTTAAGGCGGCTTGGGCTCGGGGTGCTCCGAATTTCCTGACGACTTTCGGGCACCTCGCCGTCTCTTTGGTAGCCATGTCCGCTATGTCGCTGGTTATCGGTGCTATAGGCACGGCAGCATTTGGGACGATGCTGGTGCCGGCCGGAGTGCCAAATATACCTCTGATATTGGTCGTAATGGTTGCGCTTTCCATTAATGCTATAGGCATCACGTATGGAGCTGCTGTCCTGGCGAATGTCTATATGCGGCACGAGGTAGATGAGTCGCCGCTTGCGGTGTCACCCGTAAATGCTTGAGCGGTTCCTCGGGTGGGCAGTAGAACCAGTCATGACGGACGCCTCTTCCAGATACAGATCGTCAAGAAACGCACCGCGGTTCCGGACAACCGCGACTACATCTACGAGCGCGAGGCGGAACTGAAAGCCTTCGAAGGGAGCCGCATCCCGCTCGACAAGGTAGCGGTGTGATTTTTCGCTTGGTTAACAAGCTGGCAATGCAAATGCGATAATAGAACAGAAATCCCCAGTGGGATCTCTGTTCTGTTTTGCGTTTTCAGGATCCGTTGCCATGTCCTTGCCTGTCCGGGCTGCCTTTTTTCTTTCCATTTTTTCGATTGTTTCCTCGGGGAGCGCCGAGGCTCAGGAAGGCTTCTGGTCCGGTGACTGGTACCTGACGCTCGGCGGCGCCGGTTTCGTGGCGCCGAAATTCGAGGGCGACAACGGCCGCAGCCTGCAGTTCTCGCCGATCATCTCGCTCGGCCGCCAGAACGCCAAACAGGCGCGGTTCTCTTCCCGCAATGACAACATCTCCTTCGCGCTGATCGACCAGGGTTCGATCCGCGCCGGCGTGGCGGCGAAGCTGATCATGCCGCGCGATGATGACACGTCCGACGATCTCAAGGGTCTGAAAAAGGTGAAGCTCGGCGGCGAGGTCGGTGGCTTCATCGATATCTATCCGACCGATTGGATCCGCGCCCGCGCCGAAGTCCGCCAGGGCATCCGCAGCCATGACGGCGTCGTCGCCGATGTCTCGGTCGACGCTTTCACCGATCTTCAGCCGGATCTCAGGCTTTCCGGTGGTCCGCGCGCGACCTGGGCAAGCAACGGCTACAACGACGCCTATTACAAGGTGACCCCGAGCCAGTCGGCGGCATCGGGTCTCTCCGCCTACGATCCGGGCGGCGGCCTGCATTCGGTCGGCGTCGGTGCGGCGCTGACCTGGAAGGCGACCGAGAAACTCGAGCTCACCTCGTTTGCCGAATACAAGCGGCTGACCGGCGATGTCGCCGACAGCAGTCTCGTGCGCGAACGCGGTTCGAAAAATCAGCTGATGTTCGGCGTTTCGGCAAGTTACAAATTCGGCTTCTCGCTTCCCTAAGTCGTGAGCGTGCTCACGACGGAAGGCGCGCACGCGTCCGCGCCCTAATGCGTGGGCTTTCCGCCTCCGAAGAGCGACAAAGCGCCGGCTTGACCGTGGCGTTCGGCCGGCGCTAGAACCGGCCATGACGAACGCCGACGATTTCAGCGGCCGCGTGGCCGACGCTCCATCCGACAACTGGGTCTATCGCGTTCTGCCGCGGCCGGCCTGGCCCTATGCGCAGCTTGCGAGATGGGACCGGCCGATCGGCTGGCAGCTTCTGATGTGGCCGTGTTTCTGGTCGGCGGCTTTGGCGGCGAACGCCGCCAAGGGGGAAGGCGCGTTTTCCCTCGGCCTCCTGCTTTTCCACCTCGTGCTGTTCTTCTTGGGCGCGGTCGCGATGCGCGGTGCCGGCTGCACCTATAACGACCTCGTCGATCACGATATCGACATGGAAGTGGCGCGCACCCGCTCGCGGCCGCTGCCCTCCGGCCGGGTGTCGCGTTTCGAGGCCAAGGTCTTCATTGGCGTGCAGGCGCTGATCGGCCTGCTCGTCCTCATCCAGTTCAACGCTTTCACCATCCTGCTCGGCATCCTGTCCCTGGCGGTGGTGGCGATCTATCCCTTCGCCAAGCGGTTTACCGACTGGCCGCAATTTTTCCTCGGCCTTGCCTTTTCCTGGGGCGCGCTGATGGGTTGGGCCGGCGTGTTCGGCAGCCTCTCCGCCGCCGCCCTCTGGCTTTACCTGGCCGCCATCGCCTGGACGATCGGATACGACACGATCTATGCCCATCAGGACAAGGAGGATGACGAGCTGATCGGAGTGCGCTCGACAGCACGTCTCTTCGGCGACAATACCAAGCCATGGCTGATCGGCCTCTACGGCCTGACGCTGATCTTCCTGCTGCTTGCGTTCGCAGCGGCGGGCGTCGGTTTCCTCGCCTATCTCGGGCTTCTCGCCGCAGCCCTGATGTTCGGCTGGCAGGTGCTGATCCTCGATATCGACAATGCCGACCAGTGCCTGAGGCTTTTCAAGTCGAACACCCGCGTCGGCGCGATCCTGTTTGCCGGCCTCGTCCTGTCGCTTGCCCTCTAACGGAAAAAGCCCGACCGCTCAAGGATCGGGCTCCCTCCCATGTTATCGCGAGAGGCGGTGGACAAAGGGACAAGCAAAGCCCTAGCGTCGCGCGATAATTTCCTTGCCTTCAATCTTCATCGTCACGCCCAGGCTGCCGGTGGTGCGGCGGACCAGGAAGCGCGGACGACGGGCCGCGAAATAGGAATGGCGGCGGCGCTGCCTGACGCCGTTGGTTCGCACGTCGCCGATATGGTTTTCCAGCGGCCGGGCGATACCGTCGGCTTCCACCATCAGCATCGGAATGCGATAGGCGTCCGACCAGCTCCGCCAGTCGGCAGCGATGTCGCAGAGGTCGTGGGCGACGAGCAGCGGAATGCAGAGATCCGGATCGTCGTGATGCAGTTCGAGCGTGACCGTCACTTCACCGTCGCCGTGGTCTATGGCGCGGGCCGCAACCCCTTTGAAGGCGCGGGCGGGCAGGGCGAAGGAGAGCGGCAGGCCGCTTGCGGGGAGGATCTTACGCAGCACTGCGCCGCGTTCGTCGATGGTGATGGAGACATCTCCTGATGTCTCGCGCAGCGCATAGGTAACCTGCTGCGGGAAACGAGACGGATCGAGCCTGAATGTCGACCCTGCCCAGACGGGCTTCAGAACAGTGTTGGTCATCGATATGCTACCCTTGTTTTACCTGAGAGCCGTTGCCGGTTTCTCTACGGGACTTTTGTCCTCTGATAGCCAAAGCATAGGGCGGGCCATGTTCGAGACTGCTTAAAAATAGCGGTTAAAGAAGCCTTGCCTGCCTGGATGGTTAGCAAAAGGGCTCGGATTTGGGTTTCCGGAAAGTGAATCGCGGCATTGCTGTGCAGGCCTGGGACATTCCGACCGGGACATCGAAACGCTTTCGAAAAGCCACGGGCAAGGCTAGACTGCGATGATTGCGGCAGCATAATTCCGAGTCGTGAGGCCCTTCCATGGTATCGACCTATCTCACCTTTGATCTTGTCAATCGCGACATGCAGAAGAGCCTGAAAAACATTGCCGGGCAGACGACGGTCGTCAACGACACGAAGTACTATCAGGACAATATCGGCAAGGTGAAAACCGTCGATGAGTTCCTCGGCAACTATCGCCTCTATTCCTATGCGATGCAGGCCCATGGTCTGGACGACATGATCTACGCCAAGGCGTTCATGAAGCAGGTGCTGGAAAGCGATCTCAGCGACGACAACAGCTTTGCAAACCGCCTGACCGACGACCGTTACAAGGATATCGCCGCAGCCTTCAATTTCGGCGTTTCCAATGGAGAGGGGGCAGCCGCCCAGTCCAACGGCCAGATGGACGAACTCTTCGATACCTACGACCAGACGATCGCAGCCCAGAACGATACGCTCGAGGAAGATACCCGCTATTTCAAGGTCATGCTGGGCGGGACCGGCAATATCACCAATGTCGATCAGCTGCTGGCCAACCCGAGGCTCCGCGACTACTTGTTCACGGCCTATGGCATCGATACCAAATATTACAACTACAATGCCATCCGCGGCGTGCTGACCAGCGACCCGGCCGATCCGACCAGCTTTTACAATACCGCCTATGGCAACAATCTCGACCAGTACAATGCGGCGAAAACCGAAGACACGGAGCTTGCCGAGCGGCTGAGCCTCAGCACCGGCATTCCCACGCTGCAGGATTCGATCGCGCTCGGCCAGCAGAAGAAAACCGATCTCGAAACCCAGATCGCCGCCAAGCAGGACGAACTGAACAATGGCGGTGATCCGGCGGTGATCCAGCCGCTGATCGACGCGATGCAGACGGAGCTGACCAATACGGTGCAGGCAATCCAGACGGACCAGGATAACCTGACGACGTCGCAGACGCGTTATACCGAACTGGATGGCAGGCTGGTGCCGATCGCCCAGACGGACTCGCGGCGCGCCGAACTCGCGACCATCATCAGCGCTGGGGCGTCCGATGCGCCTTATCTCGCATTGATGAAATCGCTCGCCGAGGATTTCAGCTTCAACGCGGACGGCTCTGTGCCGGCAGGCGGTGCGGTCACGCCGGAAAAATTGCTGGAGATTGTCGGAGGCTTCTTCAACAAGCAGACCCGGATCACGCATGCCGAGGCGATGTTCAATCAGGAGCTCTTCGAGCAGAAGCTCAAGACGGCTACCAACGTCAGCGATTTCATCAATGATCCCCGGCTTCTCAAATATATCAAGGTCGCCTTCGATCTCGACAAGGTGACGGTCGTCAAGTCCACGATCGAACAGATATTGACGAGCGATCTCTCCGACCCAGACAGCTATGCGAACCGCTTTAGCCTTACCAATCCGGAATATTTGGAGCTGGCGAAGGCCTTCAATTTCGCGACCGACGGTACCGTCGCCGCCGGCCAGGCCCAGGACGAGTTACAGACCAGTACGACCCGCAGCGACTATATGAGCCGCTGGGACGACAAGCAGGAAGCGGATCTCGACAAGACCATCAAGTTCTACAAGCTCGACCTTTCGGCCGTGAAGACGCTTGACGACTTCCTCAGCGCGGATGCCGACAAATCCTACGATTTTGCTCTTCAAGCGGTTGGCCTCGACCCCGCCACCGTTTCGAAGCTGACGATCAAGAGTGCCTTGAAAAGCGACCTTTCAGACCCGAACAGCTATATCTACAAGCTGAAGGACGAACGTTTCGTCTCGCTTGCCAAGCTCTTCAACTTCGACCCCAAGGGGGCAGTCACCCGTCAGGTGCTGCTCCAGTCCAATGCGGCAATCACCAACGTCGCCAAGGATTATATCCTGCGCAAAAGCCGGTTCATGGAAGGCGATGAACTCAAAGCGGCCAGGGCGAAAGCCCAGACGGAGGCCAAATATTATACCGACGCGATGCAGCGCATCGGCAGTCGCGACGAACTGCTCGCCGATCGCAAGACGCTCGACATCCTGCTGATATCGAAGGGGATCGACCCTTCGAAGGTTACCAACGATTTCCTGAAGAAGGCCTTCAACTCGGATCCCGCTGATCCCAAGAGCTTCGTGAATACCCAGACGGACAAGCGGTTCGCGCAGATCGTCGGTACCTTCAATTTCGACTCCAAGGGCGAGATTGACCGAAGCTCGGCGGGCGAGGCCCAGAACGGCGGCGAAGTCGTCGCGACCCAGGACCTTTACGTCCGCCAACTTCTCGAAAACCAGCAGGGCGAGGAAAATCCGGGCGTCCGCCTGGCGCTTTATTTCGAGCGCATGTCGGACAGCATCACCGACCCATATGTGATCCTCGGCGACGAGGCACTGAAGGAGTTCTTCCGCGTCACTTTCAGCCTGCCCGCGGAAATCGCCAACATGGACGTCGACCAGCAGGCCAAGATCGTCAAGAACAAGCTCAACCTCGAAGATCTGAGTGATCCGGAAAAGGTCAAGAAACTGGTCCAGCGCTTCACGATCATGTACGACCTGGAGAACAGCCAGAATACGGCATCGGCGGTGAGCATTCTAAGCAGCGACGGCAGCTCGGTCGGCATCAGCTCGGACACCTTATGGGCATTGTCCCAGATCCGGATGGGCTGAGGGCGGGCGGTTATCAGGCGTCGGTGGTCTTTGCCGTCGTCTCGAAGCGCGGATCTGCATTCGATTCGAGCCAGTCGAGGTCGGCGCGCATCGCGTCGCGGCTCGCTTTCTCCATCCGCCGATAGCGCGACAGCAGTTCCTGGCCGAATTCCGTCAGACCCGCACCGCCGCCGCTTTTGCCGCCATGGCGGGTAAAGATCGACGGCTCCTTGAACATCCGGTTGATCTCGTCGCCGAGCAGCCATGCCCGCCGGTAGGACATGCCGATCGAGGCGCCCGCCGCCCGGATCGAGCCGTGTTCGGCAATCAATTCCAGAAGCTGCGCCTTGCCCGGACCGAGCCGCACGCCGTTGTCGAGGTCGATCCTGATCGTGGTCTTCGAAGACCGGCTCATGGAATCGTCACCACCTTGCCGGGGTTCATGATGCCGGCGGGATCGAACGCCTCCTTGATGCGCCGCATCAGGTCCATCTCGATCGGCGAACGGATATGGGCGAGTTCGTCGCGCTTCAGCTGGCCGATGCCGTGTTCGGCTGAGATCGACCCACCGGCGGCGAGCACGATGCCGTGGACGATGGCGTTGATCTCCCGCCAGCGGCCGATGAAGGCCGCCTTGTCGCCCGCCATGTCGGCACTGATGGGCTGCGAGATGTTGTAATGGATATTGCCGTCGCCGAGATGGCCGAAGGCGCAGACCCGCGCACCCGGCATTGCCGCCAGCACCGCCTGCTCGGCTTCCGCCATGAAGGTCGGGATTTTCGAGACCGGCACCGACACGTCATGCTTGATCGAGCCGCCTTCGGGTTTCTGCGCGTCCGACATGCTTTCGCGCATGTGCCAGAGCGCCTTCTGTTGCGCGACGGAGGAGGCGATCACGGCGTCGCGGATGAGGCCTGCCTCGAAACCCTGTTCGAGCAGCGATTGTACCATGGAACTGGCCGTCTCGGCGGAATCCGAGGTCGAGATGTCGATCAGCGCGTACCACGGATGCGGCTCGGAGAGCGGATCGCGCACGCCCTCTATATGCCGAACCACGAATTCGATGCCGATGCGCGGCATCAGCTCGAAACCGGTCAGCGCCGTGCCGCAGAGATTCGAGGCCCGCTCGAAGAGTTTTAACGCGTCTGCCGGCGAGTTGAGGCCGGCAAGTGCGACCTGATGCCCGACCGGCTGCGGGAAGAGTTTCAGCACCGCGCCGGTAATGATGCCCAGCGTACCCTCCGCGCCGATGAACAGGTCGCGCAGGTCGTAGCCGGTATTGTCCTTCTTGAGCCGGCGCAGGCCGTTCCAGATCTCGCCGGTTGGCAGCACCACTTCGAGCCCGAGGCAGAGTTGGCGGGTATTGCCATAGGCGAGCACGGCAGTACCGCCGGCATTGGTGGAGAGGTTGCCGCCGATGCGGCAGGAGCCCTCCGAACCGAGCGACAGGGGAAACAGCCGGTCGACGGCTTCCGCCGCCTTCTGCACGTCGGCAAGGATGGCGCCGCCGTCGGCGACCAGCACGTTGGCGACCGGATCGACGTCACGGATGCGGTTCATGCGTTCGAGCGAGACGATCAGGTCGCTGCCGCCGGTGCGCGGCGTCTGGCCTCCGACAAGGCCGGTATTGCCGGTCTGCGGCACGATCGGCGTGCCTGTCTCGCTCGCGAGCTTTAGGATCGCGGACACTTCCTCGACCGAGCCCGGCTTCAGCAGCATCGGAGAGGAACCCCGGTAGAGTCCGCGGCCCTCGACCAGATGCGGCGCAAGATCGTTCGCGTCGCGCAGCACGTGATTTTCGCCGACGATCGCGGCGAAGCGGTCGAGAAGTTCTGGTTTCGGCCCGGAAATATCCATCAACGTCTCCTCCTCTTTTGCCCCGGCTCATTCTCGCGGGGCGGCGGCCCTCGCCAGCCGGTCGTTGATCGCTTCGCCGAGCCCATGGTCGGGAATGGGCGTGACGGCGATGCTGGCGGCGCCGGTGGCGTCGGCCCGCTTCAGGTAATCGAACAGGTTTGCCGCCGCCTGCGCAAGATCGCCCGACGGGCTCAGATCAAAAACCGCCGTCGCGAGTTCCATTCCTTTCACGGGAGCAGAACCGAGCCGGATCAATGCCTCGCCGGTCTCGACATGGTCGGCATTGAGCCTGACCGCCGCTCCTGGCGCGTAATGGGAAGCGAGCATGCCGGGAGCTTCGATGATTGCCGCTGGTCCTTCCGGTCGGATCACCGCAAGGCCGGTTGCACGTTCGATCTCTTCCACGGCCACCCCACCCGGCCGCAGCAGCCGGATCACGCCATCCTCGACACGAACGATGGTCGATTCCACACCGACCGGAGCCGCGCCGCCGTCGATGATCAAAGCCAGCTTGTCGCCCAGGTCGTCGGCCACATGGGCGGCGCTGGTTGGGCTCACCTTGCCGGACGTGTTGGCGCTCGGCGCCGCGAGTGGCTTGCCGAAGGCGCGGATCAGATCGGAAGCGAAGCCCTTGGGAAGCCGGATGCCGACCGTATCGAGCCCGGCCGTCGCCAGCGCGTGGATGCCACTTTCGGGCTTTAGGGCCAGGATCAGGGTGAGGGGGCCCGGCCAGAAGGCTTGGCCAAGCTTTCGCGAAATCGGGTCGAAGTCGGCATAACGCTCGGCCATGGCTAGATCCGACATGTGGCAGATCAGCGGATTGAAGCGCGGCCGGCCCTTGGTCTCGTAGATGCGGGTGATGGCGGCGGGATTGGTGGCATCGGCCGCAAGCCCGTAGACCGTCTCGGTGGGGATCGCCACGGGTAGGCCACCGCCGAGCACGGCGCAGGCTTGGGCGAGCGCGCCGTCATGGTCCCGGGTGATGTCGATGATTTGAGCCGTCATATCCGCCCGTCAATAACGCGGAGCCCGGCGTCTTCATAGCTTTTTGATGATCTCGCGGAGCATTTCGTTGGAAGTGCCGAGCATCAGCACGTTCTTGATCGCTTCCATCGGATCGTTGGTGCGGAACAGAAGGCCATTCTTGCGGATCGATCGGTTGATCTGCAGCGGCTGGCCGGCCTCTCGTTCGACCGCGACGGCGAAATACATGCGCGAATAGGCCGTGCTGATACGCTCGAAGAACGTTTCCTCCCCGCCCATCTCGGAAACGAAGTTGGCAATGTAGAAGGACCAGCTTACCGGCACGCCGTGGGCAAGCTGCGTTCTTGCCGCCGTGACATGGCAATAGCCGAGATGCGGCCGCTCATCGAGCGTGTGGTGAAAGATGATCTTCGGAAACTTGATCGAGCGATGGAAGGAGTTGATCCGGTTGTGGCTCGTCTCGCCGGCCGCCTCCAGCCTTTTGCCTGTGCGCTCGGCGACCTCGTCATGGGTGAGATAACGGCGCTCTTCCGGCAGCCAGATCGGATTGTAGCGGGCGATGCGCCCCGTCCGAAGGAATTCGGAATGGGCAGCGGTCTTCACTGCCACCGGCGCCGGAGGCTTTGGTGGAGGAGCTTTATAGTAACGGATTTTCCCCTTGGCCTGCACGGTGGCATCGCTCCCATTCGAGCCGGGATTTTATGGCTTATCCCTTAATGACAGGTTTCGCTTTCGCGGGGCTGGAGTGTTGCATTCCGGGCCGTTTCGCCGCTGTCGCCAACGCGGTTGCCGATGTCGCAATGTCGCCTATGCGACACGCCCGCTCGATGGTTATATCCGCCTCGATCTTGAGGTGCCGCCTGTCTAGGGAAGGCGGAGAATTGGGAAGCCGGCAGGGGTCTTCGAAACCTTGATCCGGCGCTGCCCCCGCAACGGTGGTGGAGCAACAAAGCTTGGTACAGGCCACTGGGAAAGAGCCGAAAAGGCCGCCCGGGAAGGCGCCGAGCCCGTCCCGCAACGGACAGCTCCTGAGCCCGGAAACCAGCCTCGGGACAAAAGATGACGACCGGACGCGGCGGGCGTTCGGGACAGGGTTTGGGGCGGGCCTGGGGCCGGCCGGCATTTCCATGTCCTTCCGCTGTCCACATTGACGAGGAAGGTAAGTATATGGAAATTCGCAATCAGGCCCTGCGGCAGCTCAAGAACCGCCGCGAGGGGTTCAGCCTCGAACAGCCCTTCTATACCGATCCCGCCTATTTCAAGCTCGATCTGGAAATGATCTGGTACCGCGACTGGCTGTTCGTCGGGCATGATTGCGAGCTGCCCAAGGCCGGCGCCTATTTCACCCTGCAGATCGGCGATTATCCGGTCGTTATCGTGCGCGGCCGCGACAACCAGATCCGGGCGCTGCACAATACCTGCCGCCATCGTGGCAGCCGCGTCTGCACCAAGGAACATGGTTCGGCGGTGCGGCTCGTTTGTCCCTACCATCAATGGACCTACGAGCTGGACGGCTCGCTTCTGGTCGGCCGCCAGATGGGCCAGGACTTCGACAAGACCCAGTTCAGCATGAAGAAGGTCCATTGCGAGAGCGTCGCAGGCTTTATCTTCATCTGCCTTGCCAACGAGGCGCCGGATTTCGCGCCGGTTCGCGCGGCGATCGAGCCCTATATGGCGCCGCACCGCCTCTCGGAGGCCAAGGTCGCGCATCAGTCGACGATCATCGAAAAGGGCAACTGGAAGCTCGTCTGGGAAAACAACCGCGAATGTTACCACTGCGCCGCCAACCATCCGGAGCTCTGCCGCACCTATCCGGAATCGCCGACCGCGACCGGTGTCCAGGGCGCCAAGGACGATCCGGTCATCGCCGCCCATTGGCAGCGCTGTGAGACGGCCGGGTTGCCGAGCGAGTTCCGGATGGACGAGACCGGCCAGTTCCGCGTCGCGCGCATGCCGCTGATCGAGGATGCGGAGAGCTATACGATGAGCGGCCGCAACGCCGTGCAGCGCAAACTCTCCGACGATGTGACGATCGACTCGATCGGCACCATGCTGCTCTTTCACTATCCGAGCAGCTGGAACCACATTCTCGGCGACCACGCGATCTCGTTCCGCGTCACCCCGCTCGGACCGGAGGAAACGGCGGTTACCACCAAGTGGCTAGTCCACAAGGATGCGGTCGAGGGCGTCGACTACAATCTCGAAGAACTGACCCATGTCTGGAACATGACCAACGACCAGGACCGTCAGATCGTCGAGGAAAACGCCTTCGGCATCCGCTCGCCCGCCTACGAGCCCGGTCCTTACTCGCCACTCCACGAAGGCGGCGTCATGCAGTTCGTCGAATGGTACTCGAACTTCATGGTCAACCGGCTGCAGGGCGACCAGGCGCAACTTTCGATCGTCGCCTGATCGCCAATTCGTGATCGGCGTTGATCGGCGCGGGGCGTGGCTCCAGGAACGGAATCCCGCGTGTGGCGTTGTTTTCTGATTGAAAATCAGAATGAGGAAGCACCCCGCATGAACGCCTTTCGCCTACGCCTGACCGCAGCGGCAGTCGCCGTTGTCACGACATTTGCTGGCCTTGTACCCGCGCAGGCTGTCCAAATGCCGGCTCCGCCATCCGGCATTTCGGCCGCCAGCGATGTCACCAATGTCCAGTACCGTCGCGACTTCCGGCGTGACCGATACGGTTGGTATCGCGGCCATCGCGGTTACCGCGACCGCCGCCCCGGTTATCGTTATCACAACGGTTTCTGGTTCCCGCTGGCCGCCTTCGGTGCCGGTGCCATTATCGGCGGCGCTATCCAGGCGGATCGGGGTTATGGCAGCCGCCACGTCGCCTGGTGTGAAAGCCGTTATCGCAGCTATCGGGCCTGGGACGATACCTATGCACCGCGCGCCGGCGTGCGGGCGCGCTGCATCTCGCCTTACAGATAAGCAGTATTGGCCATCCCGAGGCAAGCCCGGTTGCACACATGCCGCGACCGGGCTTGCATCGTCGCGGCCCGCGTTAATCACGCGTTCAGGATGAACTTCCCAAGGGTTGCAACGAAATAGAATTCCGCTGCATATTGAAATAACTGGCTGGCAAAATAGAACATGGACAAGGGACATGGGGGCTTAACATGACGCTTTTCAAGAAGATTGCGGCTGCGGGCATCTCCGCTGCCGTTCTCGCCGGCTCGCTGATGCCGGCTCAGGCGATGCCGGTGCCGACCGCTCCGGCCGGGATCGCAACGAACGCCAATACCGACGCGACCCTCGTGCAGTATCGTCGCCATGGCGGCGGCTGGTATGGCGGGTATCGTGGTTATCGCGACTACCGCCCGGGCTATCGCCGCCATAACGGCTACTGGTTCCCGCTGGCGGCATTCGGTGCCGGCGCCCTGATCGGCGGCGCCATTGCCTCCCAGCCACGTTACGTCGAGCCGGCGCCGGTCTATGGCGGCGGGGACGACATCAATCCGCGCCACTACGAATGGTGCGCCGAGCGTTATCGCTCCTACGACGCCTATTCGAACTCGTTCCAACCGAACTACGGCCCGCGTCAGACCTGCTATTCGCCCTATTTCTAAGAGCGGCCGATAGGCAAAGTTCAACCCGTCCGACATCAAGCCGGGCGGGGTTTTCGGTTTGTCCGCGGTCAAAGAATGCCGGTGCGTTTCAACAGCCACCAGGCGGCAAGCACTGAAATAACGATTAGGCCGAAGGCATAGGCCGTCCCCGAGCCATTCCCCTCGAAGGGCAGCGACGCAGTGTTCATGCCGAAAAAGCCGGTGACCAAGGTCGGCGGCAGCAGGAAGGCGGTCATCAGCGACAGGATGTAGAGGTGCCTGTTGGTCTCGGAGGAGAGTTTCGAGTCGATTTCCTCATGCAGCAGCCGGGCGCGCTCCTGCAGCGCGTAGACGTCGTGATCGGCCGCCTCCAGCCTGCCGATCAGCCGCGAAGCGGCGTCGTCGAAACCGGGCGGCATCTCGTCATCGTCGGTCGCCGCCGCGCGCCTGAGCAGCGTCAGCACGGTTCTCAAGTGCCGGTGCAGCCTGACCACCGTCCGCCGGATCGGCGCGAGGCGCCGCCGCTCGTCGCGCGGCGTGTTGTCGTAAACGAAGTCCTCGATGATGTTCATTTCCTCGGTCAGCTCCATCACCAGCGCGATCAGCGTACGCTGGAATTCGGCGACCAATGTCTCGAACACGTCGATCGGCTTCTTGTAACGCGAGGCGTTCTTTTCGATCGCCGCCCGCACCCGGTCGATCGATCTCAGGGGCTGCAGGCGGGTGGTGATGATCACCCTGTCGGAGACGAAAAAATGCAGCCAGCCGATATCGCGGGTCTCGCTGTCGAATTCGCGCTGGAAATCGACCAGTGTGCCATAGACCAGCTGCTCGTCGAGCGTCACCGCCGCGTGCGTGTCGTGGGTGGTGAGTGCGGCGATGGCCGGTGGCGTCAGGCCCGGGAAGTTCTCCAGAAAGGCGTTGACCCGACTGTCGACGAGGTTGAGATGCAGCCACAGAAAACCGTCGCCGACATCGAGATCGCTGCGCGCCGCATCGAGCGGCAGCCTGGTGCAGGGCGCCGCTCCCGGATGGAAGTGATAGGCCCAGACGAGGCCGGGGATAGCGGGGTTCATGAGGGACATGGCCGAGGAATCCGAAAGCATAGGCATCACTCCATAGACCTCTTGTGTAACGCCTGTTTCAACAACGTTGTCTAAAAATTCCTTGAACGCTCCAGCGCCGTTTGTTACATGTAACAAATCAAGGAGTATTTCATATGGCCAGTTCCGTGAATGAGCGTGTCAGAAAACGTCGTGAAAATCTCCGGGCGTCCGGGTTGCGTCCAGTGCAAATTTGGGTTCCCGATACGCGGCGCCCTGGTTTTGCAGAGGAATGCCATCGGCAGTCGCGTTTGGTCGCGGCGGCGGATGCAGCAGATCCCGATCTTATGAAATTTCTGGATGATGCCCTGGCTGATCTCGGGGAGCAATGATGCGCAGGGGCGATCTTGTGACGGTTGCTCTGGCTGGTGATTTCGGAAAACCGCGCCCCGCCCTTGTGATCCAATCCGACCTTTTCGACACCGACACGCTAACGGTTCTGCTGCTGTCCAGTACCATTGTGGATACGCCGCTCATCCGCATCCTGGTCCAGCCCACGCCCAGGAACGCGCTCAACAGCCCCTCCCAGATCATGATCGACAAGGCGATGACCCTCAAGCGGGAAAAGATAGGGAGGGTTTTCGGCTCGATCGAAGATGACATTCTCGTAGCCGTGAATCGGTCGCTTGCCGTGTTCTTTGGCTTGGCCTGAACATTGACAACCGCATTTACGTTTACGTAAAAAGCAAAGTGAGGATGGTGGCTGAGTAGAATCGGCCAGTTAAGGCGGTCACAACCGCGCCCACGAGGAGGAGCATCATGTACAAGGCACCGGTCGAGGAGATCGCCTTCACCCTGAACCATGTGGCCGGCCTTGCGGACGCCCTGGAGATCGGCAGGTTCGGTGACCTGAGCGCCGATCTGGTCGAGGCGATCCTGGAGGAAGCGGGGCGGTTTGCGGGTAACGAGATGGCGCCGCTCGGCGAGATCGGCGACAAACAAGGCGCCCGCCTCACCGACGGCAAGGTGAAGACGCCCGACGGCTGGCCGGAACTTTATCGTCATTGGCGCGAGGGCGGCTGGAACGGGCTGACCGCGCCGGAAGCCTATGGCGGCCAGAACCTGCCGCATATGCTGAACGTCGCCGCGCTCGAAATGTGGAATTCCGCCTCCATGGCCTTCGCGCTCGCCCCGACGCTGACCATGGGAGCAATCGAGGCGCTGGTGGCGCACGGCAGCGATGCGCTGAAGGAAAAGTATCTGGCCAAATTGGTCTCCGGCGAATGGACCGGCACCATGAACCTCACCGAGCCGCATGCCGGCTCCGACCTCGGCGTTCTGAAGACCCGTGCCGAGCGCAGCGACGACGGCAGCTACCGCATTTTCGGTCAGAAGATCTTCATCACCTGGGGCGAGCACGACGCCGCCGACAACATTATCCATCTGGTGCTGGCGCGGCTTCCCGATGCGCCTGCCGGCACCCGCGGCATCTCGCTTTTCCTGGTCCCGAAATTCCTGGTGGGCGACGACGGATCGCTGGAGGCGCGCAACGACGTCTTCTGCCATTCGATCGAACACAAGCTCGGCATCCACGGCTCGCCGACCTGCACGATGATCTACGGCGACGGCAGATATTCTCCCGGCAACGAAGATGACAAGGGCGCGATCGGCTGGCTGATCGGCGAGGAGAACAAGGGCCTCGCCTGCATGTTCACGATGATGAACAATGCCCGCCTGGCGGTCGGCATGCAGGGCGTGGCGATCGCCGAAGCCGCCACCCAGAAGGCCGTCGCCTTTGCAAAGGAACGCACTCAGGGCAAGGCGCCCGGCTGGTCGGGGGAGGGCATGAGCCCGATCATCGACCATCCGGACATCGCCCGCACGCTGATCACCATGAAGGCACTAACCCAAGGCGCCCGCGCCATCTGCTACGCCTGCGCCCACGCGACCGACATGTCGCATCACACCGAGGGCGACGAGGCCCGCCACTGGACCGAACGGGCCGCACTTCTAACGCCGATCGCCAAATCCTTCGCGACCGATGCCGGCGTCGACGTCGCCTCGCTCGGTATCCAGGTGCATGGCGGCATGGGCTTTATCGAGGAGACGGGCGCTGCCCGTTACCTGCGCGACGCCCGTATCGCGCCAATCTACGAGGGCACCAACGGCATCCAGGCGATCGACCTCGTGACCCGCAAGCTGCCGCTTTCCTCCGGCGATCAGGTGCGCGGCTTCATCGGTGAGCTGAAGGAGATTGCCGATAGGATTTCAGCCTCCAACGATACGGCGTTCGGCGAAACCGGTGACCGCCTGCGCGCCGCCATCGCCGCACTCGAAACCGCCACCGGCTGGCTCCTCGACACCCAGGCGGCCGGCAAGACCGCCGAGGCGCTCGCCGGTGCGACGCCCTATCAGCGCCTGTTCGGCCTGGTGCTGACAGGCTGTTATCTTGCCAAGGGCGCGCTCGTCGCTGTCGATAACGGCGGTCCGGAAAAGCGCGTCGCGCTCTGCCGCTTCATGGCCGAGAACCTGCTGGCCGAAACCTCGGCCCTGAAGGACCGCGTCGTCTCAGGCGCCGCGAGCCTTGAAGCCGCCCGCGCGATACTCGCCTGAAGGAGACGGCCGTGAGCGACAATCACATCCTCATCGAGCGCCCCGAGGGCCAGCCGGGCGTCATGGTGATCCGCTTCAACCGGCCGGAAAAGAAGAACGCCATCACATCGGCCATGTACAACCGCATGACCGCTGCGCTCGAAGAGGCGAACGGGGACGACGCCGTTCGCGCCGTCGCCTTCCTCGGCACCGATGGCTGCTTCTCCGCCGGCAATGACATGGGGGATTTTCTTACCTACGCCATGTCCGGATCGAAGGAGGCGCCTGCCGCTTCCATATTCATCAAGGCACTGGCGCTTGCCGAAAAACCGCTTGTGTCAGGCGTCGATGGCCTGGCGATCGGCATCGGAACCACTTTGAACATGCATTGCGACCTGACGGTCGCCTCCGCCCGCAGCGTCTTCAAGACGCCCTTTGTCGATCTGGCGCTGGTGCCGGAGGCAGCCTCCAGCCTGCTGGCGCCGAAGGCCATCGGCCATCAGCGCGCCTTTGCCATGCTGGTGGCGGGCGAGGGGTTTTCGGCGCAAGCTGCACTCGACGCCGGTCTGATCTGGAAGATCGCAGAGCCGCAGGCGGTCGAAGCCGAGACGCTGGCGCTAGCCGCAAGCCTTGCAAGAAAACCACCGCAGGCCCTGAAGATCGCCCGTGACCTGGTGCGCGGACCGCGCGAGGCGGTACTTGCGCGTATCGACGAGGAGCTGGTGCATTTCTCCGCCCAGCTTAAAAGCGCCGAGGCGCGCGCCGCCTTCGAGGCCTTCATGCGGCGTTAACGGTGTCGCACGGGAAATTTCTGTTCCCGTCTTCTTTTGACGCAACTTCAGCGCTAGATTGCCTCCAATCGATCGGGAGGAAATGATGGCGCATCGTATTTCGTCGGGCTTGCTCGTACTGCTTCTTGGAATAGCGCCGGCGCAGGCCGAGACGCTGGTGTTCCCCTCGCAGAGCCAGCCGCTGCAGCTCGCCCAGAGCCCTTCCGTCACCATCGGCCCGAACGGCCTCATCATCCGCCGTGACGACGACCGCGATCGTGACAGGGACCGCGACAGGGACAGAGATCGCGACCGTGACCGCGATAGAAATCGTCCCCGCCCGCAACGTTATGTCTGCGTCGTCTCTCCGCCGCCGAGCATGGACCGCCGCCGCCCCTATGTCTGCAATGCCGATCCCGGCCGCGTCGGCAGCCGCTGCCGCTGCTCCGGCGTGGTTGGCACCGGTACGCTTGATCTGGATCGGTAGGAGGCCGGGCGTCCGCCCGCCGGAGCTTATTTCTGCAGCAGCGCCACCGCTTCCACATGCGGCGACCAGAGAAACTGGTCGATCGGCGTGACCGCCTTGATCTGGTATCCGGCATCGACGAGGATCCGAAGGTCGCGGGCAAGTGTCAGCGGGTTGCAGCTCACCGCCACGACCGTCTTCACGGTCGAGCGGGCAAGCTCCTTCATCTGGACTTCGGCACCGGCGCGCGGCGGATCGAAGACGACTGCGTCGTAGTTTTTCAGTTCTGAAACCATCATCGGCCGGCGGTAGAGATCGCGCTTCTCAACCGACACCGGCTTCAGCCCCTGAGTATTGCGGGCCGCAAGGTCGAGCGCCCTGACCGATTTCTCGTCGCCTTCGACTGCATGCACCTTGGCGATGCGGGCAAGCCGGAGCGAGAAGGTGCCCGAGCCTGCAAACAGGTCGATAACCCGCTTGGCCTTGCCGACATGCGACAGCACCAGTTCAGCCATCGCGTCTTCCGCCGGTTTCGTTGCCTGGGTAAAGGCGCCGGGCGGCGGGGAGACCTTGACGCCGCCGAAATCCACCAGCGGCTTCTGCAATTCGATAATGATTTCGCCATTGACCGAAACCCGCGCGATGCTTTTCAGCGCCAGCACCGTCTCGGTGACCGTGCGCCGCTGCTTGTCGTCGAGCGGCTTCAGTCCTTCTGCGGCAAGATCGAGGCCGGCAAGCGTTTCGAGAACGGCGATACGGAATGTCTCCGAACCGGTCGCCAGCGCCTTGCCCACAGCGCGGATCGCCTCGAGCCGGGCAACGATGCCCGGCGAGGCGATCGGACATTCGACGATCGAGACGATATGGTTGGTCTCGGCGCGGTTGAAGCCGAGCAGCAATTCCTTCTCGGTCCTGCGGGCGGAAAACACCACCCGCCGACGCTCGCCGGGATGCGCTATGACCAGTTCGCCCACTTCAGGCGTCAGACCCTTGGATTTCAGCGCCTCGACGACGAGGTTGCGCTTGAAGGCGTGGTAGGGGACATCCGCCAGATGCTGCAGCGAACAGCCGCCGCAGGCGTCGCTGTCAGGCCCGAAGTGGCGACAGGGCGGCGTGACCCGGTCCGGCGACGGGTTGGACGTCGACATGACCGTGCCGTGATCGCCGTTGCGGGCGATCGCCAGCGTTTCGCCCGGAAGAGCGTAGGGCACATAGACCGGGCCGTCTTCGCCATTGGCGATGCCGTGGCCCTGGGCGCCGAGCCGGCTGATCGTGACGGTGACCGTGCTCATGAAGGTTCACCGGGCTTCCTGCCTGCGAGCAGGTATTCCTGGTTGCCGTCGCCGCCGGCGATCGGGGAGGGGATGAGCCCGAGGCTCGACCAGCCCATCTCTTCGACCAGCCAGCGTTCGAGTTCGGCCGCGACCTGGGGCGCCGTCTCCGGCTCCTTCAGCAGCCCGGCCTTGCTGATCGCATCGCGGCCCGCCTCGAATTGCGGCTTGACCAGCAGCACGCAATGCGCGCCGGGCTCGGCAAGATCCAAGGCCGGCGCCAGCGCCAGCTTCAGCGAGATGAACGAGACGTCGGAGACGATGAAGGTGATCTCGCGGTCGTCGTAATCCTCGGCGGTCAGATATCGGGCGTTGAGGCCCTCGATATTGGTGACCCGCGGCTCGGCGAGCAGCCGCGGGTGCATCTGTCCGTGGCCGACGTCGATCGAGGTCACGTGCTCTGCGCCGCGCATGATCAGCACTTCGGTAAAGCCGCCGGTCGAGGCACCGATATCGAGACAGTCATGGCCGGCCGGGTCGAGCTTGAAATGGTCGAGCGCCGCCACAAGCTTCAGCGCGGCGCGGGAGACGTAATCCTGCGCCGGGTCGTCGATCGTGAGTTTCGCGTCGAGCGGGAAGGTGAGGCTCGGTTTGGTGACGACGCGGCCGTTGACGGTAACGGTGCCGCGGGCGATCGCATCGCGCGCGCGAGCTCGGCTCGCCACGAGATTGAGCGAGACGAGAAGCTGGTCGAGGCGTTGGTTTTCAGGGCTTGGGGACATGGTCGCAGTCAATGCCTGCCTATCGGCCGGCTTGCAAGGGCCTTGCTTCATGAAAACCCGCGCCGGGTTCAATCAAATTTTAATCATGTTGGGATTCTCTCGCCGCCGGAGGAGATGCCCAATGCTGTTTCACCCGAGAGCGGAAGCCCCCGATGTCGCTTAAAAACCTATCCCTGAACAAGAAGCTGATCATCACCTTTGCGGCGTTGATGTCGGTCTGTCTGCTGGCGTCCGCCGGCGTTTATTGGCAGGCCTTGAAATCGAGCCGGTCTTCCGCGCAGCAGGTCGTTTCCCAGACGATCATGATGAATGTGGACGCGGCGCTCGAAGCGATGCTGGAACAGGCCGTCAATCAGCGCGGCTTCCTGCTCTTCAAGAGCGACAGCACCTATTCGGACGTCTTCAACAACCGCGACAAGATGATCGCGGCGATCGACGCCGCCAAGAAGGCCGCCGCAGGCATGCCGGATATGGTCGCTTCGCTCGATGCGATGCGTGCCGCAGCCGATGTGTTCCATACCCAGCTCACCGTTCCGCAGCTCGACGCCCGCAAGAACACCGGCAAGCCGATCGAGGAAGTCATCGAGATCGGCCGCAACCAGTCGAAAGGTCAGCTCGACGTGTTCCGCGAGGCTGCCGCCAAGATCAAGAAGCAGGCTTTCGACCTGTCGACCACCATGGTCAGCGCCCAGACCCAGGCCCATACCGATCTGCTGCTGACGCTCCTCGTCGGCGGCGGTATTGCCGGCCTGATCGCGGTCGCCCTGGTGCTTGCCCTGTCGCGCGCCATCGTCCAACCGATCGTCGGCATGACGGAAGCGATGACCAGCCTTGCCGGCGGCAATCATGATATCGGAATTCCGGCTCTCGAACGCGGCGACGAAGTCGGCCGCATGGCCAAGGCCGTCACCGTCTTCAAGGATGCTGCGATCGAAAAGCAGCGTCTGGCTCGTGATGCGGATGTCCTGCGCGACACCAGCGAGCGCGAACGTCTCGACAACGACGCCCAGAAGGCACGTGAAGCCGCCAATCTCGAGTTTGCGATCGACGCGCTGGCCACCGGACTTGCAAGCCTTGCCGATGGCGATGTCGCCTACCGCATCGAAAAGCCCTTCTCCGGCAATCTCGACCGGCTGCGCACCGACTTCAACCAGGCGCTCGGACGGCTGCAGGCCGCCCTCCAGGCGGTCGGCGAGAATGCTTCTGCGATCAGCTCCGGCGCCGGTGAAATCCGCTCTGCGGCCGACGATCTCGGTCGTCGCACCGAACAGCAGGCCGCAGCCGTCGAAGAGACAGCCGCAGCCCTTGAACAGGTGACGACCACGGTAAAGGAATCGGCTCGCCGGGCAGAAGACGTCGGCCAGCGGGTCGAGCGCACCCGCATCGGCGCCGAGAAATCGGGCGAAGTGGTCCGCCGCGCGGTCTCCGCCATGGAAGAGATCTCCAAATCCTCCGGCGAGATCAGCAACATCATCTCGGTCATCGACGACATCGCTTTCCAGACCAACCTTCTGGCGCTCAATGCCGGCGTCGAGGCAGCGCGCGCCGGTGAGGCGGGCAAGGGTTTCGCGGTCGTCGCACAGGAAGTCCGCGAGCTCGCTCAGCGTTCCGCCAATGCGGCAAAGGAGATCAAGGCGTTGATCACAACCTCCAGCCAGCAGGTGGATGCGGGCGTCGCGCTGGTCGGCGAGACCGGTCAGGCGTTGGAAGCGATCGTCGGCGAAGTGCAGCAGATCAACCAGCACCTCTCCGCCATCGTCATCTCCACCCGGGAACAGTCGACCGGCCTCCAGGAGATCAACACCTCCGTCAACGCCATGGACCAGGGCACGCAGCAGAACGCCGCCATGGTCGAAGAGCAGAACGCGGCAAGCCACAAGCTCGCCCAGGAAGCCCAGGCGCTCGATGCCCTGCTGAGGCAGTTCAACTTCGGGGGCACGCCATCGGTTCGGACTTCGCGTCCGGTCGCGGCCCCGTCGGCAGCCCGTCCGGTGGCATCGCCGGCAAATGCCCTGCGCTCCACCGTCGCCCGCGCCTTCTCCGGCAAGGCGGCGAGCGCTGCCGCCGTGAAGGAAGAGTGGTCGGAATTCTGATCCGTCCATACGGTTTGATTGAGAAGGCAGGCCAGAGACCATCCGGCCTGCCTTCTCTGTTTCAGCATTTGCGTCTATCTTCCGGCGGCCGAAAACCGGCGAGGAAATGGGAGGGACGGATATGCGATGCACCTTGCTGATCGGCGGACTTTTGTTCGTCGCGAACCCGGCACTCGCCAACGATTCCATGGCGGAACTGAAGACGGGCGGGCTGATCTACGTCCAGACCTCCGACGTCGCCATGGCCGAGGAGCAGCTCTACATTTCCCGCGAGGAAGTGCTGGTCGATTATGTCTTCAAGAACGCCAGCGACAAGGATGTCGAAAGCGTCATTGCCTTCCCGATGCCGGATATTACCGGCAGCATGGACAGCGATATCGCGCTCGACAACACCGACAGCGACAATTTCCTCGGTTTCTCGGTCGTGCAGGACAGCCGGCAGATCAAGCCGGAGCTGCAGCAAAGGGTGCTGGCCGCCGGCATCGACCGCACCGACGAACTCGTGGCGCGCAACATTCCGCTTCTGCCCTATAGCGACAGGACGCTCGTCGCACTCAAGGCCCTGCCTGAAGACGTGAAGGCTGCCTGGATCGCCGAAGGGCTGGTGTTCGTCAACCGCTACGACGCCGGCAAGGGCTGGCAGGAGGACCTGACGCCTGCCTGGACGCTGCGCTCGGTCTATTGGTGGAAGACGAAATTTCCGGCCGGCAAGCCCGTCCGTGTCAGCCACCGCTATAAGCCGAGCGTCGGGGGCACTGTCGCCATGACCTTCATCGATCAGGGTAAGCCGGCGACGAATTACAAGGATTATGCCGACCGCTACTGCATCGACGCCGCATTCATGAAGACCGCGGCAAAACTCGAAGCTGCGGCCGGAAAAGGCGGCCCGAACTATACCGAGCAATGGGTGTCCTACATCCTCACTACCGGCGCCAACTGGGGCGGTTCGATCGGTAAGTTCAAGCTGACGATCGACAAGGGGAAGGAGAAGGATTACGTCAGCTTCTGCGGCAACGGCGTGAAGAAGATCGGCCCCACGACTTTCGAGATGACGGCGGACGATTTCTATCCGGACAAGGATCTGAATATCCTGTTCCTGACGGCCGCCGATCAGTGACGGTGGCGGCAAAGATCCGAATTCAGTAATATTGAATGAAAGTGATCGCGCTGGCGCTTGCCGGCCGGATCGGAAAGCACGATGTTTCCGATCGTAAGTTAGCCCAAGAGTTCCGGGAACATCCCATGCCGCGTCGCCCTGCCGATGGTTATGATCCCATCGCGATCGTTCTGCACTGGCTGATCGCGTTGTTGATCCTCGGCCTGTTGGTGCTCGGCTTCGTCATGACCCTCCAATCGATCGATCCAGCCCTGCAGTTCTCGCTTTTCCAGTGGCACAAGTCCTTCGGCATGCTGGCGCTGCTTCTGGCGGCCGTGAGGCTCGTCCATTCGCTGACGGTCGTGCGGGTGAAACCCGTCAAAGGTCTAAGCGCCCTGGAATATCGCTCGGCAGACGCGATGCACTATCTGCTGCTGACCTTGGCGGTGGCTGTGCCGGTGGCCGGCTGGATGATCGCCTCCGTATCGCCGCTCGAAATTCCGACCTTCGCGTTCAACCTCGTCGTCATTCCGCATCTTCCGGTGCCGAAGTCCGATGCCGCCGAGGCCTGGTGGACGACCGTCCATGCGGTTCTCGCCTATTCGATGCTGGCCCTCGTCCTCCTGCATTCGGGCGCTGCACTCTACCACCACTATGTCAGGCATGATGAGGTGCTCACCCGCATGCTCGGCAGCCGGCACCGCACCGCAAAAACATCCATCGAGGAGCCGGGACCATGACCCGCAAGACAACCGTCATCGCAGCCATGCTGCTCGCCATGTCGCTTCCCGGAGCCGGCTTCTCGGCCGTGAACGTTCCGAGCCTCACCGAGGCGGCGGGGCGTTATGCCATCACCTCCGGTTCCCGCATCGCGTTTGCCGTGGATCAGGTCGGCGGCGGCGGCATCAAGGGCAAGTTCGGTAAGTTTTCAGGCACGTTCAACCTCAAAGCCGGCGATCTCGCGCATTCCATGGTCAATTTCGATCTGAAGCCGGAAAGCGTCAGCACCGGCCAGGACCGCATCGATGCCTTCCTGCGTTCCGGCGCTGTGTTCGATTCCGGTCATTTCGAGACGATCTCGTTCCGCTCGGAACGCGTCGAGCAGACCGGCCCGGACAGCGCCCGCATCACCGGCACGCTGACCGCCAAGGGGCATAGCTCGTCCGAAGTCTTCGATGTGAAGCTGACCTCCTGGAGCGGACGGAAGATAGGTTTCAATGTCAGCGGCAAGATCTTCCGCTCCCGCTACGCCATGGACGTCGGCACGCCGATCTATTCCAATGTCGTGCAGTTCGACATGGTGATCGAAGGCGAGCGGAACTAGGAACCGTCCCTTCGATGGGATGCGTTACTTCATTCGACGTAGGAGGATACTGCTTCGGAGCATCCGTGCGGGGTGCGGTCGAGGCGTGGAAAGGCACTTCCAAATGAAGTATTTGATTTCAAAGCCGTAATTGAGGGGCGGGATCTGGTTTCGAATTTATCTAACGACTAACGCTTTCGAAGTATGAGCTTTTGTCATACTTGCGCCATCTAAAAATTATGACACTCTGGCCAAAGTATAATTTGGGGGAGTGTAATGGCGCAGTTAGTATATCCCATTGATGCGGATACTCTTCTGGCAGATGTTGATGCCGCTCGCTCGATGGCCAAGAACTATGCCGGGGCTTACCAATCGGCTTCGCCCTATCCGCATATCTGCATCGACAATTTCCTGCCCGAGCAGGTTCTGGAGAACGTCCTGACCGACCTCCGGAACCGTCCGGAAAAGGAGACGACCTTTGCGAGGGCGCAGGAGAACAAGAAGGTCTCCTATGTGCCGGAACGGCTTCCGACCTACACCAAGAACCTGTTCTATGCGCTGAATTCGCGCCCCTTCATTCTGTTTCTGGAGGAGATGACCGGGATTGAAGGATTGATCCCCGATCCGTTCTTTTTCGGCGCCGGCGTTCATGAGACCGCCAACGGCGGGCATCTCGATATCCATGCCGACTTCAACCTCCATTCCAAGATGAAGGTCGAGCGCCGGCTCAACACGCTGATCTATCTCAACAAGGACTGGCGGGAAGAGTGGGGCGGCTCGTTCGAGATCTGGGATAAGGAGATGAAGGGCAAGGTGCACAGCTTCACGCCCCTGTTCAATCGCATGGTCACCTTCTCGACCACATCGGATTCCTTCCACGGCAACCCCTCGGTCGTGAACCATCCGGAAGACAAATCGAGAGATTCGATCGCGCTCTATTATTACACGGCAACGTGGGACGATTCCCGCAAGTCGCATTCGACGCTCTTCAAGCCGCGGCCGAATTCCACCGACAAGAAGGATTACGCCGAAATACGCCGCGACGTGCTTCGGGACTTCACGCCGCCGATGCTCTATCGCAAGATCATCGGGCCGCTGAGCCGCCTCGGTTTCTAATCCGGGAGGACCTGACGACCGGGCTCAGCCGGCAAAGCCGACGCCGATCTGGGGCTGGCCGAGCGTCCTGAACACGGTCGAGACGATGCCGGCGCGGTCGAGGCCGGCCTTGGCATACATCGCGTCCGGGCTTGCCTGCTGCATCCAGATGTCCGGCAGCACCAGCGAGCGGATTTTCAGGCCGTTGTCGAGCAGGCCCTCGGTCGCGAGGAACTGCAGCACATGGCTGCCGAAGCCGCCGACCGCCCCTTCCTCGATGGTGATCAGCACTTCGTGATGGCGGGCGAGCTGGCGGATCAGGTCATGGTCCAGCGGCTTGGCGAAGCGCGCATCCGCAACCGTGGTCGAAAGACCGGCGGCGTCAAGATCCTCGGCTGCAAGCACACATTCCTTCAGGCGCGTGCCGAAGGAAAGCAGCGCTACCTTGGCACCTTGCTTGACCACCCGGCCCTTGCCGATTTCAAGGATCTGGCCGCGTTCCGGCAGCTCGACCCCGACGCCTTCGCCGCGCGGATAACGGAAGGAGATCGGGCCTTCGTCATAGGCAGCGGCTGTACGCACCATGTGCTTCAGCTCCGCCTCGTCGGCGGCCGCCATCACCACCATGCCCGGCAAGGTGGCGAGGAAGGTCGTATCGAACGAGCCCGCGTGGGTCGGCCCGTCGGCGCCGACGAAGCCCGCGCGGTCGATCGGGAAACGCACCGGCAATCCCTGGATCGCCACGTCATGGACGACCTGGTCGTAACCGCGCTGCAGGAAGGTCGAATAGAGCGCGCAGAAAGGCTTGTAGCCCTCTGCCGCAAGGCCTGCTGCAAAGGTCACCGCATGCTGTTCGGCAATGCCGACATCGAAGGTCCGGGCCGGGAAGATATCCGCCAGCTTGTCAATGCCGGTGCCGTTCGGCATGGCCGCGGTGACGCCGACGATCTTCTCGTCGAGCGCTGCTTCCTGGACCAGCGCCTCGCCGAAGACGCTCGTATAGCTCGGTGCGTTCGGCTTCGATTTCGCCTGCGCGCCGGTGATGACGTCGAACTTGTTGACGCCGTGATATTTGTCGGCGGCGGCTTCCGCCGGCGCATAACCCTTGCCCTTCTGCGTCACCACATGGATCAGCACCGGGCCGCGGGCATTGTCGCGCACATTGCGCAGGACCGGCAGGAGGTGGTCGAAGGAATGACCGTCGATCGGGCCGATATGGTAGAAGCCCATTTCCTCGAACATCGTGCCGCCGGTGACGTAACCGCGGGCATGTTCGACGGCGCGAGTGATCGCCCGGTCGACATTCTTGCCGAGATAGGCGGTCAGCTTCTTGCCGAGATCGCGAAAGCCCATATAGGTGCGGCCGGAGGCGAGGCGAGCCAGATAAGCGCTCATCGCGCCGGTCGGCGGGGCGATCGACATGTCGTTGTCGTTCAAGATGACGATCAGCCGGGCATCGAGCGCGCCGGCGTTGTTGAGCGCCTCATAGGCCATGCCGGCCGACATCGCGCCGTCGCCGATGACAGCGATCACATTGCGCTTCGAGCCGGAAAGATCGGCTGCGACCGCCATGCCGAGGCCGGCCGAGATCGACGTGGAGGAATGTGCCGCGCCGAACGGATCATATTCGCTCTCGGCTCGGCGGGTGAAGCCGGAAAGCCCGTCCTCCTGGCGCAGCGTGCGAATGCGGTCGCGCCGGCCGGTGAGGATCTTGTGCGGATAACACTGGTGCCCGACATCGAAGATCAGCCTGTCATCCGGCGTGTTGAATACCTTGTGGATGGCGATCGTCAGTTCCACGACGCCGAGGCCGGCACCCAGATGGCCGCCGGTGCGCGACACCGCATCGATCATCTCGTCGCGCAATTCGCGGGCAAGCTGCGTCAGGTCGCGGTCTTCGATGACGCGAAGATCGGAGGGAAGCTTGACCTTGTCGAGCAATGGCGTGGCGGGGATTGATGTCACGGACGATGGCCTTTTCTGCTCTTTCCGGAAGCGTGTTCTTCCCCAAGATGAGAAGAAAGCAGGCTTTTTCAAGTTGCATGACCTGCGGTTCTAACCGATTTCAGGCGGTGGGCAAGGGGACAAACTCCTCCTCGTCCCCGGGCACGATATCGAAACGGCCGGTGCGCCATTCCTCTTTCGCCTTTTCGATACGCTCCTTGGAGGAGGAAACGAAGTTCCACCAGATATAGCGCTTGGAATTCAGCGCCGCCCCGCCGAACAGCATCAGGTGGCAGCCCGAAGCGCCGGCTTCGAGCGTGATATTGTCGCCCGGCCGGAAGACGAGAAGCTGGTCGGCTGCAAACCGGTCACCGGAAACGACGAGTTCGCCGGAGAGGATGTAGATTGCCCGCTCCTCATGCGCCGCCGCAAACGGGAAGCGCTTGCCAGCCTCGAGGCGGAGATCGACATAGAGCGTGTCGGTGAAGGTCGAGACGGGCGAGCCGAGGCCCTCGAAAGCGCCGATCACCACCCGGCCGCTCGCGCCGTCCGCATCGATGACCGGCATCTTTTCCTTATCCGTGTGCGAGAACGTCGGATCGATCTCCTCCTTGTTATCAGGCAGTGCCAGCCAGGTCTGCAGCCCGGAGACCGACATCGGATGGCCGCGCAGGTTTTCAGGCGTGCGTTCCGAATGCACGATGCCGCGGCCGGCGGTCATCAGGTTGATGTCACCCGGCCGGATGGTGAGTTCGGTGCCGAGGCTGTCGCGGTGCTTGATCTCGCCGTCGAACAGGTAGGTGACGGTGGAAAGCCCGATATGCGGATGCGGCTTGACGTCCAGCGCCTCGTCGGCCCGCAGCAGCGCCGGTCCCATCCGGTCAAAGAAGATGAACGGCCCCACCAGCCTTCTCTGCCGGCTCGGCAACGCGCGCCGCACGGAAAACCCGCCGATATCGCTGGTGCGTGGAATGATCAGGTTCTCGATCGCATCACAGGCAAAGGCGTCGCCGGCGACCGGGTCGTTTCCGGGGAAAAAGGACATGGGGGGCTTCCTAAAGCGTTTCCTGGTCTTCGGGATATCGGGCGAGAAAGGCTTCCAGATCGGCGAGCAACGGTGGCAGACGATGCGTGATCGCCGCCCAAATCACCGTATCGAGTACGTCGGGATAGTCATGCCGCAGGATATTGCCGAGGTTTCGTATGCCGCGCCAATCATGCTGCGGAAACAGCTCTTCAGCCAGCGGGCCAAGTTTAACGGCTGCCTCCGAAAGTCGCGCGAGGCATCGCTCAGACGCATCCTTTGTCAGCCGGTTCTTGGAATAAATGGTGAAATCCATGCCAAGGGTGTATTCAAGAACGGCTTGCCCGTTTTCGATAATATCACGCATGCGGATAAGAGGGCGCTTAGTAGGCAATGGCGCGATCCCGTTCCACATTCCGCCGGAGCCGTTCCTTCTGCAGCGGTTCGGCAATGATATCCACACTGCTGGCACCCGTAATGCTTGAGATCAGTACGCGTAGATCTTCAAGGGCGCTAAAGTAGCCGAAACCCGACTGGATCACGGGTTCAGCAAATTTGACGAGAACGTCAAGATCGGATTCGACCGTCGCTTCGCCTCTGGCTACAGAGCCAAAGATCGACACATGCTCCGCACCTGCGGCGCGCAACTCGTCTTCGTGCTCTCTCAGCTTGGCGATGACCAGATCTTTGTCCATGCGGACAATATAGTGGAGCCCCGGGTTTTGGTCGAGAGCGGCGGAGGTTGACTATCTATGGCGTCTGATGCCATATTAAATCCATGAAAGCCGAACTCGTCATCCGCGAACGTGTTGTCTTCGGCGACGGAGCGATTTTGGAGATCAAGGTGTGGCGCGTGCCAGATCATGTGCCGCCATCGCAGCACTTGTTGAAATACTCGCTGTTTTACGGTCGACCCGGCAAGCGGTTGGTCGGTTACGACAATGAGCGCGGCAAGGGTGATCATCGCCACTACGGCGATCGGGAAGAGAGCTATCGGTTCGTCTCGATTGAGCAGCTGCTGGCCGATTTCAGGCAGGACGTCGAAACGTCGAGAGGAGAGAAGATATGAGCAAGGACATCGAACTCCATATCGGCGGTTCCTTCGATGAGGTCGCGAAGCGGGTCTCGGATGCTTGGCATCGCGCAGAAAAGGGTGAGGCGGTCTCGGAAGAGCATCTGACCTTCGTCGCCTGGGATGCCTTTTCCAGCACCATGACCGGCAAGCGCCTGGAACTTCTGCGTTATCTGCACAAGAACCCGCAGGCGAGCGTGGCGGCTTTGGCACGAGCGCTCGATCGGGATTACCGGCGGGTTCATGAGGATGTCGAGATCCTAGGGCGGGCTGGCTTGGTGGAGCAGGACGAAACCGGCCTGCATGCCGGGTACGACGAAATCCGAACCGTCATTTCGCTTTAGGTTCTAGGGACACCCGCTCAAGCTCACTGCATCCCCGACCGTCGCCCCAAGCTCGACGCAGCCGCCGTCATGACACAGCCTCCACCCACCCGGCGTCATGCCGGACGCCGCTAGCGAAATGCGTTCCTGCGGCGGCAGCGTCGGGTGCCAAACCCACCAGCCGTCCTTCAGCACCGCGTTCGCTCCGGGCTCCATGCCGGCGCCGGACCCCTTGACCTCCGCCTGGCGAAGCTCCAGCCCGGCCGGTGCCACGGCCCAGGTTTCGCGCCATTCGGTCTTCTGCACGGAATGGGTCCAGGAGAGCGTGAACATCGAGATGGCAAGCACCGTCAGTTTGCCGCCGGCCAGGATGCAGAGGCTCATCGCCCCTTGCTCATGTCAGCGCCGGTGCGGCCGGCGCGCTGCGGTTCCGCCACCAGTGTTGCGCGACGATGATGACGCCGAGTACCCAGCCGAGTTCGTCGGTCCAGGGAAATGCCACCACCAGACTTGCACCGGCGATGAAGGCGAGCAGGCGCTCCCAAGCTGCCATGCGGGCAAACAGGAAGCCGACCACTGCCGTGCCCCACAGCGCAATGCCGAAGCATGCCTTGAGGAAGACATAGGCGACCTCGACCGGATAACCCCATGCCGCGGCAATCGCACCCGGATCCTGCAGCATCAGCGCCGGCGTATAGACGGCCATGAAGGGCACGACGAAACCGGCGGTCGCGAGCTTGGTCGCCTCCACGCCGATCTTCAGCCCCGAGGTCTTCGCCATCGGTGCCGCCGCGAAGGCGGCGAGCGCCACCGGCGGCGTCAGGTCCGCCATGATGCCGAAGTAGAAGACGAACATGTGGCTGACGATCAGCGGCACGCCGAGTTCGAGCAGCGCAGGTCCGGCAAGCGACGAGGTGATGATGTAGTTCGGGATTGTCGGAATGCCCATGCCGAGGATCAGGCAGGTGATCATCGTCAGGACCAGCGACAGGAACAGGTTGTGCTCGCCGACCCGGATGATCGCGCCGACAAAGGTCGAGGCAATGCCGGTCAGCGTCAGCGTGCCGATGACGATGCCGACGATGGCGCAGGCGATGCCGACCGGCAGCGCGTTCTTGGCGCCCTCCGCCATGGCGTCGCGGCAGATCGCCAGCGTCTCGCGCCCGCCCTTGACGAAGATGCAGCCGACGATCAGGGCGAGGATGACGATCGCCAGGAAGTTGACCCCATAGCGCAGGAAGGAGGCGGCGGCGATGCCGAGCACGAGCCAGAAGACGAGGCGGAAGGCAAGCGGGCCGATGCTTGCGGCAAGCGGCATGCCGAGGATCAGCACGATGACCAGCGCCAGCCCCATCGTTCCGGCGAAGATCGGCGTATAACCGGCAAACAGCAGGTAGACGAGGGCGGCCAGCGGCAGGATCAGCGGCCAGTGTTCCCGGACGGCGGCCCAGGGGTTCGGCAGGTCGGCCTTGCTCATGCCCTTGAGGCCCGCTTTGCCGGCTTCCAGGAACACCATCCAGAAGCAGACGCCGAAATAAAGCACGGCCGGGATGATCGCGGCCTTGACGATCTCGGCATAGGAGACGTTGAGCGTCTCTGCCATGATGAAGGCGACGGCACCCATGACCGGCGGCATGATCTGCCCGCCCATCGACGAGGTCGCCTCGACGCCGCCAGCAAAGGCCGAGCGGAAACCGAAGCGCTTCATCAGCGGAATGGTGAACTGTCCGGAGGCGACGACATTGGCGACACCCGAGCCGGAAATCGTGCCCATCAGTGCCGAGGACATCACGCAGACCTGCGCCGGTCCGCCGCGCCAGGTGCCGACGAGGCCGAGTGCGAAATCGTTGAACAGCGCCAGCATGCCGGCGCGTTCCAGAAACGCGGCAAAGACCACGAAGATGAAGATATACGCCGCCGAAACGTAGATCGGCGTTCCGTAAATGCCTTCGGTGCCATAGGCAAAGTTCTCGATGATCTGTTCGAAATCATAGCCGCGATGGATGAACGGCCCGGGGGCGTATTGGCCGAAAAAGCAGTACGCGAGGAATATGGCGGCGATGATCGTCAACGGCAGGCCCATCAGCCGTCGTGCCGCTTCGAAGACGAGCACGATCAGCACGGTTCCGACGATAAGGTCCGGCGTCGTCAGGAACCCGCTCCTGACGATCAGGTCGTGGTAGAAGACCCAATTGTAGATGCCGGTCAGGAAGCCGACAATGCCGAGCGCCCAGAACCAGATCTTGCCGGCTTTCGTCTTGGCGACGAGATTGCCGATCAGCACGAAACCGAGCAGCAGCAGGAAGCCAACATGCATGGCCCGGACGATCTGGCTCGCAAGCGTGCCATAGGCGGCGGTCCAGAGCTGGAAAAGGGTAAAGGCAAAGGCGATCCAGAAGGCGATCCGCCCGGTCAAACCCTCGCCGAAGCCGGCCGGCAGGCCCTCGATCGGCTCTTCGGCGCTCTGCGAATTCATCGAGTTTTGCATTGGGGTTTCGGACATTGGTTCTCCGAGGTTTCCGTTGCCCCTCACCTTAATCCTCTCGCCGTTTGGGGGAAAAGGATAGGTGGCCCAAACGACGTTAGAGGGGGACAGATACAGTTGCGGCGTAGATCCTTCTCCCCGTGAAGACGGGGAGAAGGTGGCGGCAGCCGGATGAGGGGCAGATTGCCCTCATCCTCGCTCGTTCACTTCAACAACCCGACTTCCTTGTAATACCGTTCGGCGCCCGGATGCAGCGGTACGGGCATGCCTTCTAGCGCCTTCTTCACGTCGATCGCCTTGGCGGCGGCATGCGCTGCGGAAAGCTTCGGCAGGTTGGAGAACAAGAGCTTGGTCATCTGGTAGACGGTTTCGTCGGAAACGCCCGAATGGGTGATCAGGAAGTTGCCGACGGCGGCGGTCTCGACATCGGCGGTCTGCCCCTCATAGGTGCCGGCCGGGATTTTCACCGAGACATAGGGTGCGCCGATCTTGGCGACCTCGGCGGCCGGGATCGCCACGACATTGATCTTCAGCGAGGTCGCAAGGTCGCGGATCGAGGCGACGCCGAGACCTGCCGACTGCAGCGTCGCATCGAGTTGGCGGTTCTTGATCAGCTCGACGGATTCCGCGAACGGCAGATATTCGGTCTTGCCGAGATCCTTGTAGGACATGCCGGCCGCCGTGAAGATGGCGCGGGCATTGAGTTCCGTGCCGGAGGCCGGCGCCCCAACCGACAGGCTCTTTCCCTTGAGATCGGCAAGCGTCTTCACGCCGGATTCGGCGCTGGCGACCACCTGGATATAGTTCGGATAGATGGCGGCGATGCCGCGCAGCTTGTCGAGCTTGGCGGGAAAGCCCGCTTCCTTGTTGCCCTTCCAGGCTTCCTGGACAGAATCGCCGAGCGAGAAGGCAATCTCGCCGCGTCCTGCCTGCAGCAGGTTGAGGTTTTCGACGGATGCCTTGGTGGCCTGCACCTGGGTGCGCGCGTCCTTGATGCCCTGTCCGTAGATTTCGGCAAGCGCCACGCCGAGCGGATAATACACGCCGGACGTGCCACCGGTCAGTACGTTGATGAATTCCGCAGCCTTCGCGCCGGCGGCGGAAAATGCCGTCGAAACGGCAAGTGTCGCCACGAACATGAGATTGATTTTACTGGACTTCATGCCGAAGTTCATAATGGCCTCCTCCCAAAGCAACCACGCAGATGGGGCCATCATGGGGAGGCGTTTCCGGTGCGTCAATCGGTTTATGACGCATTCCATGCGAAGGTTGTAAGACTTTGGTTTAGCCGTCCGGCTTATTCGCCGTCGAGCGGCTCGACGCCCTGTGGCTTGCCGGCGCGGTCGAGCCGGATCTTCTCGATGCGGTTTTCGGCGGCCGTCAGCAGTTTTTCGCAATGTTTCTTCAGCGCTTCGCCGCGCTCGTAGATGGCGATCGATTCGTCGAGCGCCACGTCGCCGCGTTCCAGCCGCGCCACGATGCTTTCGAGTTCGGCAACGGCCTTCTCGAAGGAATAGCCGCTCACATCGAGGCTCTCGGTGTTTTCGGTCATCGTCTATCCCTTCATCAGTCTG
Organism: Neorhizobium sp. BETTINA12A; assembly: GCF_023006485.1. NCBI lineage: Bacteria > Pseudomonadati > Pseudomonadota > Alphaproteobacteria > Hyphomicrobiales > Rhizobiaceae > Neorhizobium > Neorhizobium sp. BETTINA12A. The sequence goes on along the minus strand of NZ_JALBGW010000015.1, from coordinate 31,794 downwards.
CAGATATGCATGCCCGCCGATTCGGCGAGCCCTTCCAGATCATATCCGCCCTCGAGCAGGCTGACGATACGGTTGCCGGCATATTTGCCGGCGATCTCCATCAGCCGGCCGGTCGCCCAGTCGAAATCGTCGCCGACGAGATTGATCTGCGCCAGCGGATCGCGGTGATGCGCGTCGAAGCCGGCCGAGATGATGATGAAATCCGGTCGAAAATTGTCGAGCGCCGGCAGCACGCGGCTCTTGAAGGCCTCGCGGAAATATTCGCTGCCGGTATCGGGCGAAAGCGGCGCGTTGACCACGTTGTTCCTGGTGCCGGTCTCGTCCTTGGCGCCGGTGCCGGGATAAAGCGGCATCTGGTGCGTCGAGCAGAACAGCACCGACGGATCGTCCCAGAAGATGTCCTGCGTGCCGTTGCCGTGATGCACGTCCCAATCGACGATCGCGACGCGCTCCATGCCGTATTTCCGTTGCGCGTGACGCGCGGCGATCGCGGCGTTGTTGAACAGGCAAAAACCCATCGCCTTGTCTTTTTCGGCGTGGTGGCCGGGGGGCCTTGCCGCCACGAAGGCGTTGTCGACCTTGCCGTTTGCCACGTCGTCGACGGCGGCCATCGCGCCGCCGATGCCGGTCAGCGCGGCTTGAAAGCTCTTCGGCCCCACATAGGTGTCGGCCTCGATCTGGCGGATCGTGTCCTCCTCGGGAATTTCGCGCATCACCGCGCGCAGGTGTTCCTCCGGATGGGCGAGCAGAACCGCGTCCTCGTTCGCCTGCGGTGCGTCTTTGCGGTCGAGCCTGGCGAAATTCGGATGCTCCAGCGCGATCGCCAGCGAACGCAGCCGGTCCGCCCGTTCGGGATGTCCCTCCGGCGTGCGATGTTCGAGGAAGATCTTGTGTTCGTAAAGGCGCGTGGTCATGCGGCGGCCTCGTCAGGGGTCAGTCCGGTCTGGACCTTTCCGACATGGCGCAGAAAGCTGACTTTTTCAAGCCGCAACCCCTTGCTCTTGCGCTTGTTTAGCTTGAAAGAATAGTCTTACATAGAGGGGTGCAACCCAGAGGGTAATGTGGTCAAAGAGCCAGTCAAGTCTCAGGAATTCCGCGTTCCTTTCCGCGATGTCGATATGCATGGCGAGATGTTCCGCTCGGCTTATGTCGTGCGGGCGGAAGAGGCCGTCACGGAATTCTGGCGTCGCCGCAGGTCGCAAAAGGGCGATCCGTTCTTCAGGATCGGCAAGATCACCTGCACGTTTCACTCGGCCTTGAAGCTGGGTGACGTCGTCCACACGCATATCGGCGTCAGCAAGATCGGCGGAAAGTCGGCGGGGTTCCTGGTGCATATGCTGCGGGGCAACGAGGCGGTCGCGGAAGCCGAAATCGTCTGGATGACTTGCGACCCTGAAAGCAGGGAACCGGTGCCGCTCCCCGAAGACTTGCGCGACTGGCTTTATCAGTTCCTGGATTGACGGGACGCGGCCGATCAGGCCCGTTGCGGCAGCAGCGGATAACCGACCATCACGGCGCGGCCGGCGAGTGCGGCGATCATCGCCTTCAGCACGTCGCCCGGAACGAAGGACAGGTCGCCGATGAAGGCGGTCGAAAGCCCGGTGCCCGTGACATAGGCGAGGTAGATGACCCCGAGCGCGTGGTCGACCACCACGCCGCCGAGCAGGGCTGCGAGGAAAAAGCCGGTGATCTGTACGATGCCGCTCTGCGAACGCTCGACGAAGCGCTCGGAACAATAACCGGTGATGACGGCTGCGAAGAACCAGCCGACGAGATAACCGGCGGTCGGCGACACAAAGGTGGCAAGGCCGCCGCGTCCGCCCGATAGAACCGGCAGGCCGATCGCGACCAGCAGCAGGACCAGAAACACCGCAAAACCGCCGCGCCTGGCGCCGAGGATGACGCCCGCAAGCATGACGCCGAGCGACTGGGCGGTGATCGGTACCGGGATGAAGCCGAGCATGATCGGCGGCACGAGACCGAGCGCCACGATAATGGCGGCGAAAAGGGCGGCCAGAACGAGATCACGGGTGGTCATGCTATGCGAATCCCCAGTTTTATATGAGGTTATTTCTGCGCCCGGATGCCACGTGCGTCAATGGCGGCGGCAATCTCGTCGGCATTTTTGAGCGTCAGGATGATCAGTGGCACCGCCAGCGTCAGCGGCCGGACCTTCAGCCCGCGGGCGCGATGGGCGTCGCGGATAGCCTGGTAACGGCTGAGGATCTCCGGCACGAAACGGATGACGAGACCGATCGAAAGCCCGATATCCGCGGCCCTGACGAGCCCCAGGCGCTCCAGCGGCATGGCAAGGTGGGTGATCTCGTCGATGAAATCGCCGGTGCTGGTGGTCGCCGTCACGGCCGCGGCGAAGAGGGCAAGCGCCGTCAGCCGCGTGACGACGACCAGCGTGTCATGTCGGCCGTTGAAGACAAGTGTGAAGAGCGCCACGACCGCAATGGTCAGCAGGACCGGCCGCAGCCGCAGCCAGGATTGGCGCCACCCGAGCCGGAGCGACGAATAGACGATGCCGCCGAGCAAGGCCGCGACCGACAGAACGGCCGGCGAACGGACAAGGAAAAGGACAAGGCTGAGCGCGGCGAGGCCGAGAAGCTTTGCCCGCGGCGAAAGCCGGTGCAGAAACGTGTCGCCTTCCACGTAGAGCGTCTTCATGCCGCAAGCTCGCGGTAGCGGGCGATGACTTCCGCAGGCGCGCCGTCATCGGTGAGGCGGCCTTCATGGAAGAGCAGAACCCGGTCGAAATCGGCGATCAGGCCAAGGTCATGGCTGATGACGACGACATTTTCATCGAGCCCGTGGATCGTCCTCTCCACGAGGCCGCGGTTGCGGAGATCGAGCTGGTTGGTCGGTTCGTCCATGATCAGGATGTCCGGCCGGGTCACCAGAACCGAGGCAAGCGCAGCTAGCTGCAGTTCTCCGCCCGAAAGTTCGTGCACCCGCCGGTCGGCCAGATGGGTGATGCCGAAACGGGCAAGTACCGCCTCGACCGCCGCCTCCGTATCCGCCCTCGAGAGTTTTTGGCTTTTCAGCCCGAGCGCGATATCCTCCTTGAGGATCGGCAGGATGATCTGGTTCTGCGGGTTCTGGAATATGAACCCCGCCTGGCCGCGAACCTTGTCGCCATCCTTCACCGTATCGAGCCCATTGACGGTCACGTGACCCTCGGCAGGCAGCACCAGCCCGTTGATCATCCGCGCAAACGTCGTCTTGCCCGAGCCGTTGAGGCCGATCACGCCGATCCGCCGTTCGCTCAAGCGAAGCGTCAGCGGATAAACGACGGTGCGTCCCTCGAAACGCGCTTCTGCCTGTTCGAAACGGATATCCAAGCCAGTCCCTCGGTGTTCAGCGGTCTATAGACCGGAAGACGGGGAAGGGGAATGCGGAACCGAACGTGAACATTGAATCCGGCGCGGCGATATCCTAGTCTAGACGCCATGGCGATTCTCATTCCAAACGATCAGGCCCGCGGGATCTTCCTCGAACGGCAGCGGCTCTGCGAACCGCCGGGCCGGGCGTTGACCAAAGCCGGCCTGCTGCAGCTCATCGACGATCTCGGTTTCGTCCAGGTGGACAGTATCGCCACCGTCGAGCGCGCCCATCACATGATCCTGTTCTCGCGCAACCAGACCTACCGGCGCGAACACCTGACCGCACTTCTGGAAAAGGACGGCGAGCTGTTCGAACACTGGACGCATGACGCCTCGATCATCCCGACCGCCTTCTTCCGCTACTGGAAACACCGTTTTCGCCGCCGCGAGCCGATCCTGGCCGAGCGCTGGCGCAAATGGCACGGCGAGGGGTTCGACGCCGCCTTCGAGGAGACCTTCCAGCACATCGCCGAGAACGGCGCCATCATGTCCCGCGACATGAAGCAGGAGGATCACAAGTCCGGCGGCTGGTGGAACTGGCATCCGAACAAGACGGCGCTCGAATATTACTGGCACATCGGCAAGCTGGCGATCGCCGGCCGCGTCAACTTCCAGAAGATCTACGACCTTATGGAACGGGTGATCCCGCAGCAACATCACGAGCCGGAAGTGAGCCACGAGGAATTCATCGACTGGGCCTGCCGCGGCGCCATGACCCGCCTCGGCTTTGCAACCTCAGGAGAGCTTGCCGCCTTCTTCGATCTGGTTACGCCGGACGAGGCAAAGGACTGGGTGAAGACCCATCGCGACGAACTTGTGGAAGTGCTGATCGAGACCGCCGACGGCAGCAAGCCGCGCCCCTCCTTCGCCTTCCTCGGTTTTCCCGAAAATCTCGGGGATATCCCCGAACCGCCGGCGCGGGTGCGTGTCCTCAGCCCCTTCGATCCGCTCCTGCGCAACCGCGACCGGGCCGAGCGGCTGTTCAACTTCTTCTATCGCATCGAGGTTTTCGTGCCGGAGCCGAAGCGCCAATACGGCTACTACGTTTTCCCGCTCTTGGAAGGCGACCGCATGATCGGCCGCATCGACATGAAAGCCGACCGCAAATCCGGCACGCTGGATGTGAAGCGGTTATGGCTGGAAAAGGGCGTGCGGGCTTCGGCGGGGCGGCTGGAGAAGCTGGACGCGGAATTGCTCCGCGTCGGGCGGTTCGCGGGTGTGGATAACGTGGTTTATCAGAATGGTTGGCGGGGCGAATAAGCGCGGCCGCGCCGTTTGCCGTGGCACCCCCCTCTGCCCTGCCGGGCATCTCCCCCACAAGGGGGGAGATCGGCCAGAGGCTGACTCCCAGCTCACTCTTGAGCGAGACACTAGGCTCTTGGCTCGATCTCCTGCTGTCATTCGGGCAGGGCATTAACCCCATCCAATCTCCCCCCTTGTGGGGGAGATGCCCGGCAGGGCAGAGGGGGTATCCCACGGAACGCTTCAAAATGATTATTCGCGGCAACTTGCGCCGACGAAACCTACCCCCGCCACCGCAGAAACACAGTCGCCAGAGGCGGCAATACCGCGGAGATGGAAAATTCCTTCCCGTGCGCCGCCTGCCGTTCCGCCCACACCTCCGTCTGTCCCAGGTTGGACCCGCCGTAAAGCGCTGCGTCGGTGTTCAGCACCACCTCCCAGCGGCCCTCTGCCGGAACTCCGATCCGATACCCGTGCCGCGGCATCGGCGTCAGATTCGAGGCGACCAGGATACGCGACGAGCGATCCGGCGACGAGCGCAGCATGCCGTAGACGGAATTTTCCGCATCATCCGTCACCGCCCACTCGAACCCCTCGTGATGCAGGTCGCCGAACTGCAGCGCCGGTTCCTGGGCATAGAGGGTGTTCAGGTCACGGATCAGACGCTGGACGCCCGCGTGGTCGGGGCTGTCGAGCAGGTCCCAGACGACCGAGCCGTCGTGGTTCCATTCGGTCTCCTGCGCCAGTTCGCCGCCCATGAACAAGAGTTTCTTGCCGGGATGGCCCCACATGAAGCCGTAATAGGCGCGCAAGTTCGCAAGTTTCTGCCAGCGGTCGCCCGGCATCTTGGCCATCAGCGAGCCCTTGCCGTGCACCACTTCGTCATGGGAGAGCGGCAGGATGAAGCGCTCGGAATAGGCATAGATCATCCCGAAGCTCATGGCTCCATGGTGGTATTTGCGATAGACCGGGTCGTCCTGCATGTAATGCAGCGTGTCGTGCATCCAACCCATGTTCCACTTGAAATCGAAACCGAGGCCACCCTCTTCGATTTTCCTGGTGACGCCCGGCCAGGCGGTCGATTCCTCCGCCGCGGTAAAGGCATGCGGGCAACGGTCATGGATGATGCTGTTCAGATGCTTGAAGAACTCGACCGCCTCAAGGTTTTCGCGCCCGCCATACTGGTTCGGAATCCATTCGCCTTCGTTGCGGCTGTAGTCCCGGTAGAGCATCGAGGCGACAGCATCGACGCGCAAAGCATCGACATGGTAATGCTCCAGCCATTCGAGTGCCGAGGCGATCAGGAACCCTTTCACCTCGTTGCGGCCGAGATTGTAGATCAGCGTGTTCCAGTCCCCGTGGAAACCTTCGCGCGGATCGGCATGCTCGTAGAGCGGCGTCCCGTCAAATTTGGCGAGCCCCCAGACGTCGGTCGGAAAATGCGCCGGCACCCAGTCGAGGATGACGCCGATACCCGCCTGATGGCAGCGATCGATGAAATAGGCGAAATCTTCCGGCGTGCCGTGACGTCCGGTCGGGGCGAACAGCCCGAGCGGCTGGTAACCCCAGGAGCCGCCGAAAGGATGCTCCATGATCGGCAGCATCTCGATATGGGTGAAGCCGAGGTTCTGCACATAGGGGATCAGCCGCTGGCTGAGTTCGACCCAGTCGAGATGGCGGTTGCCTTCCTCGGCGATCCGAAGCCACGAGCCCAGATGTACCTCGTAGATCGACATCGCGCCTTCGCGATCCCGATCTGCGCGCTGCCTGCGCATCCAGTCCTCGTCGCTCCAGCGGAAGGGTTTCGAGGAGGCGACGATCGAGGCCGTCGACGGGGCCGCTTCGCTGGCGCGCGCAACCGGATCGGCCTTTTGCGGCAGCAGATTGCCGTTGCCGTCGAGGATCTCGAACTTGTAGCGTTCGCCGTGGGTCAGGCGCGGGATGAACAGTTCCCAGATGCCCGCTTGCGGACGCAGCCGCATCGGATAACGTCGCCCATCCCAGGAGTTGAAGTCGCCGACGGCCGAGACGCGCCGGGCATTCGGCGCCCAGACGGAAAAGCGCACGCCCTCGACCCCTTCGACCTCCATCGGGATGGCGCCGAGCGTGTGGCCGAGATCGTAGTGCGTGCCCTGGCCGATCAGATGCAGGTCGAGATCGCCGAGCAGCAGTGGGAAGGAGTAGGGGTCTTCCATCTCCTGTATGGCGTCCGGCCAGCGGATCCGGAAGAAATATGGCGCCGTGCTGCCGGTCACCCCGGCAAACAGCCCGCCCTCGTGGATGATTTCGAGTTCGGCCAGCACCTTGCCGGTATCGGCCTCCACCACTTCGACCGACAGCGCACCCGGCAGCAGCGCCCGGACCACGGTGAGGTTGCCGTATTGATGGCGTCCGAGGATCGAGAACGGGTCCCCGTGCCGCCCTTCGACCAGGGCCTGCAGACCCTCCTGGACGGTGCCGATCATCAAATCGGTGCGCTCGTATCTCATGAAACGTTCTCCAGAAGTCGGGATGCGATCGCCGAGAAGCCGGCAAGCGGTAGTGGAAGCCAATGGGGGCGGCTGCGCACTTCGTAGGCGATCTCGTAGGCAGCCTTTTCGAGCAGGAAGAGATCGAGAATGCGCCCGCGGGCCTCTGGCGCGATGCGCAGCTCCTGTGAGTTCCCGACCGCTTCGAAATAGGCGTCGAGGAAGGCCGGTTCCGCCATCTCCATGAAACGCCCGACCAATGCCTTGTGGCGCGCGTCTTCCACCTCGCTGACGATTTCCCGGTCGAGGTCGGCCGAGGCTGCGAGATAGCTGAGCGACCGCAGCAGCCCGGCGGCGTCGCGCAAGGGATTGGTCTTGGCGCGGCGTTCGGAAAGGTCGCGGGTTGGTTCGCCTTCGAAATCGATGATATAGGCGTCGCCCTCCGAGACCAGGATCTGGCCGAGATGGAAATCGCCGTGGTTGCGGGTCATCAGTGTGCCTTTCACCGCGCTCGCAAGATGCGCGGCGAGGCCGAGAAGGTCGTCACGGCGGCCTAGTAGTGTTTTTGCCTCGCGGGCAATATCCGAATCCAGGTCCTCGACGGTCTTTTCGAGGATCGAGAGGCTGCGGGAGATTTGGCCCGTGACAGCCTCGCGCCATTTTTCGGCATCGGCCGCCTTTGCCCGGACCGGCTGAAAGTCCGGATCGTCGGTCGGCTGGGCGAGCGCCACATGCAGTTCGCCCAGCCGCTTGCCGATTGTCGCGACAAAATTGACGAGCGGCTTGAAATGCTCGTCCACCACCTCGCCCTCAAGGCCGGTCACCACGATTTCGTCGATGGCGCGGCGCAGGTTGCTGAGCATCCAGTTCCAGGCATCGCCCTGATTGCGGATCGCACTCTGCACGATGATCAGCGTGTAGCGACTGCCATCCGGCGCCGTGCGGGCGACCTCGCCGAGCAATTGCGCGGTGTTCTGATAGCCGACATTGGTCAGGTACCGGGTCATCTCGACCTCGGGATGCATGCCGGGGAAGACGTGGCGGATGAGCTTCACCATCGCCATGTCGCCCAGAATAAGCGAACTGTTGGATTGTTCGGCCGACAGCCAGCGGACGGCCATGTCGTCGTTGATGGTCAGGCAGTCGAGCTTGTCGGTGCCGATAAATTCCAGCGTACCGGCGCGGCCTGATATCACCGACCGCTCGCAGAGGCCGCGGATCACCCCGCGCGCCAGTCCTTCCATCGCGAACCCGTCAGTCAGGAAGCCGACGCGGCGGCCCTGGCGGATGCGGGCGAGCGCCAGCTGCTGGGCGAGCGCCGTCGGCTGGGCATCGTCCCAGGAAACGGCGAGCGGCAGCAGGTATGTGTCCTTGCGGCCGTCCACCTCGGCTTCGAGTTCGCCAAGCAGGATGTTGTTGGCAAACGCGATCGGCGTTGCAGCAACCAGCGAAGCACCGGTCAGGATTTCGCCCTTCGAACCGAACCAGCGGCGCTTGCCGAGATAGGCGGGCAGGACCTCGTTCGACAGCGTAGTCGCAAGCCTCGGCTGATCGACCAGTTCCTGCAGGTCGCGGCGAGTGACCATGGTCACCATGTCCTGCATCTGCTCCGGCGGCTCCTTGCGCCAGACCGGACCGTCCGCTTCCGCTACCAGATTGAACCAGAAGAAACCGTAGGGCTGCAGGGTGAGCAGATAGGTCAGCTGCCCGATCGGCGGAAAGGGCGACATGCCGGAAAGTTCGATCGGCACACGGCCGGCGAACTGTGCCAGGTCGAGCTCTACCGCCTGTGGCAAGCGTGAGAGATTGGCGACGCAGAGGATCGTGTCGCCATTGTATTCACGCAGATAGGCAAGGATCTTGCGGTTGCCCGGCGACAGGAACTTCAGCGAACCACGGCCGAATGCGAAATGTTTGTTGCGCAATGCCAGCATCCGCCGCGTCCAGTTGAGCAACGAATGGGCGTCGGCCCCCTGCGCCTCCACATTGAGCGCTTCATATCCATAGAGCGGATCCATTATCGGCGGCAGCACCAGCCGCGCCGGGTCGGCCTTGGAGAACCCGCCGTTTCGGTCCGGCGACCATTGCATCGGCGTGCGCACCCCGTCGCGGTCGCCGAGATAGATGTTGTCGCCCATGCCGATCTCGTCGCCGTAATAGAGAACCGGCGTTCCGGGCATGGAGAGAAGCAGTGCGTTCATCAGCTCGATGCGGCGGCGGTCGCGTTCCATCAAGGGAGCGAGGCGGCGGCGGATGCCGAGGTTGATGCGGGCGCGGCGGTCGGCGGCATAGATGTTCCAGAGGTAATCGCGTTCCTCGTCGGTCACCATTTCGAGCGTCAGCTCGTCGTGATTGCGAAGGAAGATCGCCCATTGACAGTTTTCCGGGATTTCCGGCGTCTGCCGCATGATGTCGGTGATCGGGAAACGGTCTTCCTTGGCGATCGCCATGTACATGCGCGGCATCAGCGGGAAATGGAATGCCATGTTGCATTCGTCGCCATTGCCGAAATATTCACTCGTGTCTTCCGGCCATTGATTGGCTTCGGCGAGCAGCATCTTGCCGGGATGGGTGGAATCGAGCGAAGCGCGGATCTTCTTCAGGACGTCGTGCGTCTCGGGCAGGTTTTCATTGTTCGTCCCCTCGCGCTCGACGAGATAAGGGATCGCATCCAGCCGAAACCCGTCGATGCCGGTATCGGCCCAGAAGCGCATCACGCCGAGCAGTTCTTCCAACACCTGCGGATTATCGAAGTTGAGGTCCGGCTGATGGGAATAGAAACGATGCCAGTAATAGGCGCCGGCGCCGGGGTCCCAGGTCCAGTTCGATTTTTCCGTGTCGAGGAAGATGATCCGGGTTTCCGGGAATTTCTGGTCCGTATCCGACCAGACGTAGAAGTCCCGTTCGGGAGAGCCGGCCGGCGCATGGCGCGCCCGCTGGAACCAGGGATGCTGGTCGGACGTGTGGTTGATGACCAGCTCGATGATGACCCGGATGCCGCGCTGGTGCGCCGCTTCGACGAAAGCCTTGAACTCGTCGACCGTGCCGTAATCGGGGCTGACGCTGCCGTAATCGGCAATGTCGTAGCCGTCGTCCCGGCGCGGCGAGGGGAAGAAGGGCAGCAGCCAGATCGCATTGGCGCCGAGCGAGGCGATATGATCGAGCTTTTCGTGCAGGCCCTGAAAGTCGCCGATACCGTCGCCATTCGCGTCGAAGAACGACTTGATGTGGAGCTGATAGATGATCGCGTCTTTATACCATAGCGGATCGTCCTCATTCATCTGAGCGTGGTTCTGCCCCTGGCTCCGGTTCGCGCTCGTCATGTCCATTTTGCTTTCCTCCCTATCGCACGCGCCAGATCCCGAAAGGCAGGCCCCAATGGGGATCGAGACGCAGCCTCTGCAGCTTGCCGGCCCAGGTGAATTTGTGGCCGGTGATCAGGTCTTCGACGTCAAGTGCGCCATGGTCCGGGAGGTTCCATGACCAGAGCGGAATTTCGACATCCGCCTCATGGGCGTTGTACGGATCGAGGTTGATTGCGATCAGCAGCACGTTCTCGCGACCGGCGCTCGCTTTCTCGAAGAACATGATGTTGTCGTTCCAGGCGGCGAGAAGCTGCAGGCCGAGATGCGAATGCAGCGCGGGGTTCTCCCGGCGGAGCCGGTTGAGAAGCGTGATCTCGCCCTTGATATTGCCCGGGCGGTCATAGTCCCAGGCACGGATCTCGTATTTCTCCGAATCCGCATATTCCTTGCGCTTGGCGTCCGGCCGTCCTTCGCAGAGTTCGAAGCCGTTATAGACGCCCCAGAGGCCGGACAGCGTCGCGGCAAGTGCGGCACGGATCAGATAGGCGGGACGCGGCGCGTTCTGCAGGAAGTCCGGGTTGATGTCATGGGTGTTGACGAAGAAATGCGGCCGGAAGAACTCCTTCGGCTCTTCGGTGGTGATCTCGCGCATATACTGCTCGAGCTCCCACTTGGCATTGCGCCAGGTGAAATAGGTATAGGACTGCGAGAAGCCGACCTTGGCGAGCCGGTACATCACCTTCGGCTTGGTGAAGGCCTCTGACAGGAAGACCACGTCCGGATGCCGAGCGCGGATATCGGCGATCAGCCACTCCCAGAACGGAAAGGGTTTGGTGTGCGGATTGTCGACACGGAACAGTTTTACACCGTTGTCGACCCATTTCTGCACGATGTCGCGGAGCTCGACCCAGAGCGAGGGGATCGCGTCATGGGCGTAGAAATCGACGTTGACGATGTCCTCGTATTTCTTCGGCGGGTTTTCCGCATAACGGATCGTCCCGTCCGGCCGCCAGTCGAACCAGCCGGGATGCGATTTCAGCCACGGATGGTCGGGCGAGGCCTGGATCGCCAGGTCGAGTGCGATTTCGAGGCCCTCGTCCTTGGCGGCGTCCACCAGCCGGCGAAAATCCTCGAACGTGCCGAGTTCGGGATGAATCGCGTCATGACCGCCTTCCTCCGAGCCGATCGCATAAGGGCTGCCCGGATCCTCTGGCGCGGGGTTCAGCGTATTGTTCTTGCCCTTGCGGTTGGTCTTGCCGATCGGGTGGATGGGCGGGAAATAGAGAACGTCGAAACCCATGTCGCGGACGGCGGGCAGCCGCTTGATGACGTCGTCAAATGTGCCGTGCCGGTTCGGATCGCCACTCTGCGAGCGGGGAAAGATCTGGTACCAGCTGGCGAAACCGGCAGCGATACGCTCCGCGTCGACCGGGATCGCCTGCGAGCGGACCTTGAACGGCCGACGGTCGGCCTCCGCCATCAGATCCGCGGTTTCGGGCGCCAGCAGGATTTCCGTGCGCTGCGGATCCTGCACCTCGGTCAGCTTGTCAAACAGGGTTTTGAGGCGGGTCTTGATCCTGCCCGACGAGTTGTCCAGCGCATCGAGGACGAGGTTGATGCCTTCCTGGATTTCGAGCCGCAGATCGAGCCGGGCCTCGTGCTTCTTGACGAATTCGTAGCGGAAGATCGCAAAGGGATTGCGCCAGGCTTCGATCAGGAACTCGTGACGTCCCATCCGCTTCAGGGTGAATTCCGCGTTCCAGCGATCGTTCAGGACGAGCTGCATGCGCTCCTCGGTCCATTCCGTCTCGTCGGCCGCGCGCCAGAGCAGCGCCGCCGCCAACGGATCATGGCCGTCGCCGAAAATGTCAGCCTCGACCGTCACGGTTTCGCCGACGACGCGTTTGACCACGAAACGGCCGTCGTCGACGGAAGGCGTGATCTTCTCGATTGCCAGCCGGGGTGAAGCGGTCGCCTTGTCCACGGCCGGCACAGGCACGGCATCGACGATCGGGACCGACGACCGGCCTTCGAATATCCTGATCTCGCCGGGTTTCAGCTTGAGTTGTGCGGCAAAGGCTTCGCCATCCGCCTCCGGCGCTTCGAGCGGCAGGAAGGGCGCGGCGGCCTCGCGAAGCGCGTTGAAGGGCGCGGCGACTGCACGGCGCAGATCGCGGTTCAGGACCACGACCCGCACCTTCTGCGCCGAACGCAGGTCTTCCCGGTCGGTCTGCATCAGCGCCACGGCGGGCGTCTGGCTGGTGGAGATGAGACGGAGCGGCTGGCGGGCGAAGCCGGCAGCGGTCTTGTTGGTACCGGCATTGACGCCGCGTATATCGGCCGAGAGGTCGAACGAGCCCTGTTCGCGCAGGCCCCGGAGCCCCATTCCATCTCCATGCAGCGGATCGAGCGGCGTGGATGCGCCGAATTCGAAACCCATCGGGATCATCAGCCCGCTTGCGAAGGTCGATGCGAGCTTCAGCGACCGAATTGCCTTTCTCTGCAGCACTTCGCAACTGTCGGTGCCATGGGCGATGCGTTTGCCGAAAGGCGCTTCCGGAAACGTGACCTGATACCCGAGCTGGCGCTGGATCTGGTATTCGTCGAGGATCCAGCGCTCTTCCAGGTTCCACCAGGCAAGCGACGAGAAGCTGCCGTCGAAACCGGCGCCCTCGAGCGCCCTCCGATCTTCGAAAGAGGTGCCGGGCGTCCATGCCAGGAAGGTGGTTTCCGGCGTGGTCTTGCGGGTCGAGACGATCAGGTCGTACCAGGCTTCCGGCGCCAGGCGGCCGATGCCGAGGCAGCGGAACCCGGCAATCCCGAGGCCGGCAAGCCGCGCCATGCGGTTGCGCCAATCTTCGATATGACGGGCTTCGCTCATGAAGTCGATGCCGCGGCTGCAGCTGTCCCGCGGCGCGACGCGCGGATCGGCAAGGATCGGCCCGGCATGTTCCGCATCCACCGCGACCCGGTCGACCACGAGGTCGAGCATCAGCTTGATCTTGTTTTCGCCCGCCGCCTGGATGAGCGCCTTGATGCCGTCCTCCACGGAGGAGCCGATCTGAAGCTCCGGGTCGAGGCGATCGAAATCCTTCGTCACGAAGACGCTGGCATTGCGGCCCCGTTCGAAAAGCGGCGCCGTCAGCACCGTATCGAAACCGAGATCCCTCGCATGCACGAAAACCTCCCGCCAGGCGTCGAGCCCTCTCAGCATCAGGGGATGAACGTAATAGATCTGTGGGGGGAGGTGTGCGAGGGATGTCCCGGCGATGAATTGGGGGCGCGTGTTCATCGGATTTTCCTCGCCGCAGATTAGAGCCGTCGAATTTGCGGTCTAACTGTCGGGCGGCGGCGGTTGTTCCGATAAAAGTCCTGAGGCCAGCCGGTTTTCACGCTCTCCGGACATGCATCTTGACGGAAGTCATTGAAGCAGATGATCAATCCGCAGTTGTCCCCGAGGGCGCCTCGTAGGCCTATTTCCCGATAGGCTCAATCAGAAAAGGCCGGAGATCGCTCCGGCCTTGCTGGTGCGGTTACGTTTCCGGAAGCTTACTGCTTTTCGATCTTGCCGATCTTGGCCCACTCTTCCCAGCGCTTGGTGTCCATCGTCGCATAGTCGAGGGTCGCCTGCGGGCTGTCGAGCGTCATCGGTTCGCCGCCATTGATGCCGACGAACTTGCGGGCTTCCTCGCTGGTGGTGACCTGGGTCATCACCTTGTGCATCTTGTCGACAATATCCTTCGGCGTGCCCTTGGGCGCAGCGAGAACCCACCAGATGCGCACGTCGACATTCGGCACGCCTTCTTCGGCGAAGGTCGGGATATCCGGGACCGAGGAAATGCGCTTCGCCGTGCTGACGGCCAGCACCCGCAGTGTTCCGTCACGCGAGCGGGCAAGGCCGAAGACCGGGTCGCCGACCATGTAGTCGATGGCGCCGCTTGCAAAGTCGTTGAGCGAGTCGGCACTCGTCTTGTAACGCACCTGAAGCGTGTCCGGCACGCCGGTATTGGCCTTGTACATTTCAGCCAGGATGACAGACGGGAAGTTCGAGGTCGCGTAGGAGCCCTTGGCGCCCTTTTCCTTCATCGCCTTGGTCAGGTCGGAAATCTTCTGGTAGGGCGACTTGGCGTTGACCAGCATCATGAATGCCTGGCTGAACACCGGCGCGACATAGTCGAAATCCTTGAGCGGGTCATAAGGCGGCGCGTTGAAGACGTAAGGCGCCGCGGTAAACTGGTCGGCCGAGCCGATCAGCATCGTATAACCATCCGGCTTTGCGTTCTTGAGCGCGACGACCGAAAGGCTTCCGAGGCCGCCCGGCTTGTTGTCTACGATGACCGTCTGCTTGAGCTGCTCTTCGAGCTTCTTGGCGAAGAAGCGGGCATAGACGTCCGCGCCGCTACCGGCCGGGAAGCCGGCGATCAGGGTGATCTGCCGGCTTGGGTAGTTGTCGTCGTCGGCGGTGGCTATACCTCCCGGAATGTATGCGGAAAACACCAGCGCCAGGGCGCCTGCTAAAAATTTCTTCACTGCACTCTCCTCCTAGAGTCAGTCCGGAACATCGTAGGCGAGGCCGGAATGTGATGACGCGAACAGTCTCCTCCCGCTCGCGCTAAAATATAAGGTAGCCATACATTTTGGGGACCGTCAAATGCCCTGCCGGCGTGAAAGTGGCTTCCGGTCAAAATCTAATGGGCGCGATGGCCGCGCTTATGCCGCGGCGGCTCGAGGCCTGATTTTTGGGCAATTTCGAGGCCCAAAACACGAGATCTCGCCGCTCCGGAAGTCGAGCTGAAGACCGTCATTCCGCCGACACCCGGAGTGTGAGGAGGCCTTAGGATCGGCGTGGCGGCCAGGCGCGGAGAAGGGCGCCGGCGGCGCCTCCGACAGGATCGGTCTTTGGAAGCGGCAGGTTGGCGATCCTGGCAAGCTGCGCCTCACTCGCCGGCCCCGTCTGGATATCCGCCTCCTGCCCGGGCGGGTAGGCTCCCACGACCAGAAAGTCCCGGCTGGCGTCGATCCGCATATGGCCGGTGCCGGCAGGCAGGATCAGGCAGTCTCCGGCATGGACGCCGAGGTCCCTGCCGTCAGGCCCGCCGATCAGCAGCCGCGCCCGGCCGCCGGCGATGCCCAGCACCTCGTGGGCGCCGGTGTGATAATGCTGATAGTCGAAGACGCCATTGCGCCAGATCCCCTCCCACCCATTCTCCCTGAACCGGCTTTCGAACTTCGGCGCCATCTCGCCCTCGGCCGGAATGGCCTGCCTGTAGATCAGCACCGGCAGTTCGGGATTGTTCGGCACCCAATCGCTGGGCTCGAAGACAATGGTTTCAAGGGTGGTATCGGCAGCGGAGGTCATGGCGTCGAGGCTCGGCGGGGTGATCTTAATGCTTCGGTTCACGGCCGAAATCCTTGCGAAGCTCATCCTTGGCTTTCTCCAGCTTCGCGCGTCGCGACTTCGAAAGCTGGCCGCCGGCGCGGTTGATGTAGAAATTCAGCATCGACATCGCCGATTGGAACGGGCTCGACTTGCGGCGATGGCTCTCCTCGGCTGAGTGCCGAAGGGAGTCGGCGATCTTTTTCGGGCTGCGCGATTTGAACACGCCATCCTTCAGGTCCATCGCATCGCTGTGTTCGGTCACGTCCTGCGACCATTTCTTCTTGTTCTTCTTGGGCATGGAAATCTCCCGTGGAAGATTGGATATCCTCCCGAACCGGCCGCTGCCGGCAAGGTTCCCGCTTATCGTGCCGCGGCCGTCGTATTGCGCACCACGAGATGGGTTTCCAGCACGTAGCGCACGTCACGGATGGCACGCGACTGCAGCATGTCGAGGAGCAGCGAGACGGCCACCCGGCCGGCTTCCGTGGACCGATTGGAGACCGATGTCAGCGCCGGGTAGGTGACGGCGCCAAGCACGTCGTCGCAGCCGATCAGGCTGAAATCGCCGGGCACCGAGACCCGCTTTTCGGAAAGCCCGGCCAGCACGCCCTGCGCCGTCAGGTCGTCGAAGGCGACGGCCGCCGTGGCGCCGGTGGCAAGGATGGCGCTCACCGCATTGCGACCGGAATTGTAGCTCGCCAGCACCGCCGGGACGGTTTCGACCACGATATCCAGCTTTGATGCGGCGGCCTTGATGGCGGTGCGGCGCTGCTTGTTCGACCAGGAATTCGAGGGACCGCTGACATAGACGATCCGGCGGTGACCGAGCTTCGCGAGATGCTCGACCGCCTCGCGGACGCCCGATCCGCTGTCGATCAGCACCCGCGGAATGCCGTCGATGTCGCGGTTTATCAGCACCAGCGGCAGCAGGTTTGCGTGGGCGCGGATGCGCTCGTCCGAAAGGCGGGAGGAGGCGAGTACCAGGCCTTCCACTTGACCGGCGAACCGGCCGACCAGCTTGTCCTCCTGCGTCGGGTTCTCCTCGGTATTGCCGAGGAAGATGCAGAAATCGGAACGGTCCGCCTCCAGTTGAGCCGCCTGGATCAGCGGCGGAAAGAACGGGTTGGCGATATCCGGCACGATCAGCCCGACATTGCCGTGCCGCCCGGTGCTGAGCGCCCGCGCCGTGTGGTTCGGCACATAACCGAGCGCTTCTGCGGCCTTCATGATGCGGGTCACTGTTTCCGGGGAGAGCATGTCCGGCCGCGTGAAGGCGCGCGAGACGCTCGAACGCGCGACGCCTGCCGCATCCGCGACCTGGCTGATGGTGACGCCCTTGGTCCGCTTGATCATGAAAGTTGAGAACTCGCCCGTTTGGCCTGGCACTTAGCATGAAGTCCGCGGCGCTATCAATTCTGCCCGCAATTCGACTTGCAGACTGACATTCCTCCACTTGACATGCAACCGGTTGCATGGAAGTCTTTCGCCACAGATAAGGGACCTGCAACGGATGCGGCGAGACGAAGCCCGCCTGCCGGTGCGACCCTGCAGACATGGAGACCGCGTTGACCATCGCCACCGCCCATCGTCCTTCGCCGCAAACGCGGCGGACTTTCGACCGCCTGTCGGTCGAAAGCTTTGCAACACGGGCCGAGATGGGCGCCGCTGCGGCCGCCGACATTGCCGCCGCCTTGACCGAGCGCCTCGCAAGTCAGGCCCGTGTCAGAATGATCTTTGCTGCAGCCCCCAGCCAGGCCGACATGCTGAAGGCGCTCTGTGCCGTGCCGGGCATCGACTGGGGCCGCGTCACCGCCTTCCACATGGATGAATATATCGGCCTGTCGCCATCCTCACCGGCGCGGTTCGTGAACTGGCTGGACGAGCATGTGTTCGCCAAGCTGCCGTTCGCCGCCGTGCACCGCATCACCCCGGAGCCAGATGCGGGCGCCGAAGTGCACCGCTACGCCGACCTGCTGAACGAGGCGCCGATCGATTTCGTCTGCCTCGGCATCGGCGTCAACGGCCATATCGCCTTCAACGACCCGCCGGTTGCCGATTTCAACGATCCGCTGGACGTCAAGATCGTCGAACTGGACGACATCTGCCGCCAGCAGCAGGTCGATGACGATTGTTTCGCCGATCTCGCCTCCGTGCCGCACGAGGCGATCACGCTGACGGTGCCGCGCCTCCTCAGAGCCGACCGGATGTTCTGCGTCGTGCCGGGCGCCGTCAAGCGCGACGCTGTTTCGAAGACGCTTTACGGCCCGCTGACCACCGAATGCCCGGCAAGCGTCCTGCGCTTCCACGCCGCCTGCACCCTTTATATCGACAAGGATTCCGACCCCGATGCCTGATCACCCCGTCATCGATGCGGATGCGCTCTGCGAAGGTTATTTCGCCTCGACCCAAGCCCTGATGCGGCGGGTGCTGGAAGAGGAAAAAACGCCGCTCGACCAGGCCGCGGCAAAACTCGCCGACCAGATCGCCGCCGACCGGCTGGTGCATATCTATGGTCCCGGCGGCCATTCCAACCTCGCCTCGCAGGAGGTCTTCTTCCGTGCCGGCGGGCTGATGCATATCAGCGCCATTCTCGACGAGGGTACGCTGCTATCGAACGGCGCGCTCCGCTCCATGGCGATCGAACGCACGCCCGGTTACGGCAAGGTGGTCATCGCAAACCAGCGGCTCGGCGATACCGACCTGTTGATCCTCGTCAACGCCTATGGCATCAATGCCGCGCTGATCGATGCGGCGCTGGAAGCCAAACGTCGCGGCGCTTTCCTGATCGGCGTCAGCTCGCGCGAACATGCCTCGAAAACCTCGCCCGATCATCCGGCTCGCCATCCGACCCGGCAGAACCTCCATGACGTCGTCGACATCGCCATCGACTGCAAGGTGCCGATCGGCGATGCGGTGGTGAAGGTCTCCGGCATGGGCGAAAACATCGCGGCGATCTCGACCTTCGCCAATGCCTTTACGCTGAATTGCCTGGTGATCCGCACGGTGGCGAAACTCGTCGAACGCGGCATCGAGCCGCCGGTCTGGCGCAGCGGCAATGCGCCGGGCGGCGACGAGGCGAACGGCCGTTTTATCGCCAATTTCCAAGGCCGGGTGAGGGCGCTCTGACCATGGTCGTCGACGGTATCGATCCCCGCACCGGCAAAGGTTTTGCGATCGAAATCGCCGACGGCAAGATTGCCGCCATCCGCCCGGCGGAAAATACCAGTCCATTTTATCTCTCCGCCGGACTGATCGACCTGCAGGTCAACGGTTATTGCGGCTTCGACCTGAACAATGGCGAAATCACTCCCAACATCCTCCTCTCGCTCTGCGAGGAACTGCTGAGCGTCGGCGTCACCACCTTTTTGCCGACCATCATTACCGCCTCCGAGGCCTCCATTCTTGAGGCGCTCGCCGATATCGCAAGAATCCGTGCCGGCCATCGGTTGATCGCCGAAATGGTGCCGGGCATACATGTCGAAGGCCCATCGATCTCCGACAAGGATGGCCCGCGCGGCGCCCATCCGCTGGCGCATGTCCGCCCGCCGTCGATCGAAGAGTTCGACCGCTGGCAGCGCGCATCCGGCAATCTGGTCTCGATGGTGACGCTTGCGCCGGAACATGAGGGCAGCGTCGATTACGTCCGCGCTCTTACGGCCCGCGGCGTTCACGTGGCGCTCGGTCACACCGCCGCGACGCCGGAGCAGATCCATGCGGCGGTGGAGGCGGGTGCGGTCCTCTCCACCCATCTCGGCAACGGCGCCGCCGCCATGCTGCCGCGCCATCCGAATTTCATCTGGGCGCAGCTTGCCGACGACCGCCTGACGGCAAGCTTCATTGCCGAT
The DNA here is from genome assembly GCF_023006485.1 of Neorhizobium sp. BETTINA12A. NCBI lineage: Bacteria > Pseudomonadati > Pseudomonadota > Alphaproteobacteria > Hyphomicrobiales > Rhizobiaceae > Neorhizobium > Neorhizobium sp. BETTINA12A. The sequence continues at coordinate 12,165 of NZ_JALBGW010000015.1, read as the reverse complement.
GGCTGGCATCTGCCTGCCGATACGTTCAAGGCCATGCTGCGCGCCAAGGGCCTGGATCGGGCGATCCTCGTGTCCGACATGGTGGCGCTCGCCGGTATGCCCGCCGGCATTTACGACCAGCCGGTCGGCGGCCGCGTCGAGGTATCTGCCGAAGGCCGGATCAGCGTTGCCGGCACGCCCTATCTCGCCGGCGCCAGCTTGCCGCTGTCGGCCAATGTCGCGATCGCATCTGAGATGGCAGGTCTTCCGCTCGCCGATACGCTTCTGCTCGCAACGGCAAATCCGGGCCGTTTCGTTGGGGGGCGCGGCTTGCTGGAAGTCGGTGCGCGGGCCGATCTCGTCCGTTTCGAATGGTCTGAAGGCGAGCGAGAATTGTATATTCGCGAAACCTGGGTCGGCGGCGAGAAGGCTTATTGCGCATGATCCAGGCCGGAGCCGCCATCGTCGATATCACCCCGCCGCCAAGCCTTGCGATGTCCGGCTTTGCGGCCCGCACCCTGCCGGCCAGAGGCGCCCATGATACCCTGACGGTCCGCGCCGTGGTGGTCGGGGACACGGCAGTCGTTATCGCCGATGTCATCGGCATCGACGCCGCGACGAGCGCCCGGATCCGCAAGCGCTGCATCCTGCCGGCGGATAACGTGGTGGTCGCAGCACTCCACAATCACGGCGGTCCGGTTTCCATGGCCGGCCGGCTCAGCATCGCCGCCGATCCCGCCTATCTGGAGCGGCTGGAGGACGCCTGCATCGCCGCCATCGACAAGGCCGCCGCCGCGCGTCGGCCGGCAACAATCACTGTGGGGCAGGGAAGTGATCCGGGGATTGCGCGCAATCGGCGCCATCCCGGCGGACCCGTGGACACTTCCCTGTCACTCCTTCGCATCCGCGCAGCGGATGGCAGCATGATCGCCGTCGTCACCGCCTATGCCTGCCATCCGGTGGTGCTGGCGGCCGACAATCTTCTCTGGACGGCCGATTATCCGCATTTCGTGCGGCAGGCGCTGGAGGAGGCCTATCCGGGCTCCGTCGCCCTGTTCATGACCGGCTGCGTCGGTGACGCCAATACCGGCCATTCGGCGCATGCCTCGATCTCGCTCGCCGCGAACCCAGACCGCAGCTTTGCTTCTGCCGAACGGATCGGCCGCAAGATCGCCGAGGCGGCGCTTGGCGCTGAGGAACAGCCGGTCTCGGAGACATTAAACGCCCGCAACGGCACTGTCAGTCTCGTCTTCGCGCGCCGCGAGACCGAAGCCCCCGACTTTCTCGAAAACCGCTGGCGGGAAGAGGCTCTGAGCGCCGAACCCGCCCGCAAAAGCTTGCTTGGCTACTGGGCCGATTGGGCGCGCGACATTGCGCCTCGAAAGCCCGAGCCGCTTGCAGCCCGCGTGACCGTGCTCGATTGGGGCGGCGTGCCGATCGTCGCGCTGCCGGGCGAGATCTTTGCGGAGACGGCGCTGACGATCCGAGCCGCACTTGGCCTGGACAAGCCAGCCTTCGTCATCGGTTTTGCCGACGACAATCCGGGCTACATCCCGCCGGCCAGCGAATTCCAGTTCGGCGGCTACGAAGTCGACGAGGCGCATCGCTATTACGGCCTCGCCGCGACCTTCGCGCCGGGCTCGGCGGAAGCGCTGGCGGCCCGCGCCATCGAACTCGCAAAAGCCACCTCCAGTGGAAGCGGGGCAGCATGAGCCGATGGGCTGCGAGAAACGATCCGATGCTTGACACGCAACCGGTTGCATGAGAGCTTTTTGTCAACAACAACAAAGGGAACAGGGACATGAAAAACAGATCAGCAAAGACTAGGATTTCGATCCGCGCGCTGCTTGTGAGCGCGGCATTCGGCGCAGCCCTTCTCTCGGGCGCGTCCGCCGTTTCGGCTGAAACACTGACGGTCTGGAGCGGTTATCCGGAAATGGCGCCGTTCTACGAACATGTCGCGCAGGGCATGAAAGCCGCCTATCCGAAACTCGAGGTAAAGGTCGAGGCGATCGCCCTTCGCGAACATGAAAAGCGCGTCGCGCTCGGCCTCACCGGCGGCCAGGACGGCACGACGGTTATCGAGCTCTCCGGTTCGACCGCCACCCGTTACCTCGAAAACGACCTTCTGCCGGAAGCGCCGGCGGATATCTCGACCTTCGTCAAGGACCCGAAGAACTTCGACAAGTTCTTCAGCGATACGGCAGGCCAGGGCGGCAAGATCTATGGCGTGCCGCTCTTCCGCGGCCAGGGTGCGCTTTATTATAACACCGACATGTTCAAGGCTGCGGGGCTGACTGCCGCGCCAAAGACCATGGAGGAATATTCCGCCTATGCCGAGAAGCTGACCAAGCGCGACGCATCCGGCAAGGCCACCATCTCCGGCTGGAGCATGCGTCTCTCGGGCGGTGGCCAGGGCATTGCCGAGAAATTCTGGATCAACATGCATCAATATGGCGGTGCCATCCTGGTTCCCGCAGGCGAAGGCAAATGGAAGCCTAATTTCGCCAATGAAGCGGGCCGCAAGGCGTTGAAACAGTATCTCACCAACATCTTCACCACCAAGACGGTCACGCCGGAAATGCCGGCTGACGCGGACGCCTTCGAGCGCGGCCAGACCGCCATGTTCATCCGTGAATCCTGGGTGATCGGCGACATCGCAAAGAAGGCGCCGGATCTGAAATACGCCACCGCGCCGCTGCCGAAGGGTTCGATCGCGCTGCCGACCAACCTCTACGTCGCCGGCAAGGGCGCCGATGCCAAGGTAGGCTGGGAATTCGCCAAGGCGGCCAATTCGCCGGACAACCTCGTCTGGCTGCTCCAGAACGTCGGCTGGCTGCCGAACCGTTCGGGTGTCGACTATTCGGCCGTCACCTCCAAGCAGCCGGCCTTCGCCGCCTTCGTCGATTATCCGAAGGGCTACGAGTTCTTCACGCTGCCGTCGATCGGCCCGATCGAGGAAATCCTGACCCGCGTTGCCGCCCAGTTCGTCGTCGCCTTCGGCGACGCGTCCATGGCCGGCGACGACGCCAAGATCGATGCCTTCCTGAAGAAGACCAGCGACGAGGTAAACACCATCCTCGCCCGCGAAGGCTTGGCCGCGAAATAATCGCCGGCAGCACTCGCCAATCGCATGGGCCCGGAGCATCATTGCTCCGGGCACTTTAACGGGGATCCAGGGTCCGACCCGCGCCGCGGCCGAACCCTGCTGTCTACAGGCCAAATTTATGCTGAAGCGCAAAAGATGGATTTTTGCGATCCTTGCGATTTTGCCGACCCTGGCAGTCTTTGCCTATGTCCGGCTTTATCCGATCGCCGACACGCTGAGGCTCAGCCTTTTCAAGTGGGACATCCTGTCGAAGAACAAGCCCTTCGTCGGCCTCGCTAATTTCCGCGAGCTGATGGGCGACCACCTGTTCATCGATGCGCTGGTCAACACCACGATCATCGCCTTCGGCGTCTTGATCCTGACCATTCCGATGGCGCTGATCATTGCCGCGCTGATCTTCCACCGCACCCGCTCGCGGATGGCCGGTTTTTACGAGACCGCGGTCTTCATTCCGCATGTCGTGTCGCTGGTTCCCGCCGCCATGGCCTGGAAATGGATATTTGATGCCCGCCTCGGGCCGCTCAACGCGCTTCTGACCTTCTTCGGCATCCCGGCACAATCCTGGCTGTTCGATCCGGTCCTGTCGGTCATCTGCATCATCATTCTCTGCTCCTGGCAGGCGCTGGGATATGCGGTGTTGATCTATATCGTCGGTTTCAAGAACCTCCCGGTTTCGCTTTATGAAGCCGCCAAGCTCGACGGTGCCTCCGGCCCGCAGAGCTTCTGGTACCTGTCGATCCCGATGCTGAAACCCATCACCCTCTACGTCTCGGTCGTCACGCTGGTCTCCGGTTTCAACGTCTACGCCCAGGCCTTCGTACTGGCCTCCGATGCGCAAGGGGCGCCCGGGCGGCAGGTGCGGGTGTTGGTTCTCGACATGCTGGAAAACAGCTTTCGCAATTACCGCGTCGGCTACGCAGCCTCCGAGGCCGTCGTGCTTCTGGTTATCGTTCTCGCGCTGACGCTCATCCAGTTCTCGATGCTGCGGGAAAGGGGCAAGGCATGACCACCAATTCCGTGAACTATATCGAGCCCACCACCGAAGAGCTTTCCGAGGGCCTGCGCCTGCGCCGCAAGAAGCGGGTGATGAACTTCGCAATCGACGTGTTCCTGATCATCGTCTCGATCCTGATGCTGCTGCCGCTGGTCTTCCTGGTCGCCAACGCCTTCAAGACGCCGGCCGAAATGCTCAGCTGGCCGCCGACCATCATCCCGCGCGACCCGACCATCGCCAATTTCTCCGCCGTGCTTGGTGAAACGCCGCTCCTGCGCTGGATCGGCAACAGCATCGCCTTTGCGGTGATGTCGACGATCGCCATCGTCGCGACGTCCGCGATCGCCGGTTATGTCTTCGGAAAATTCCGCTTTCGGACGCTGAACATCCTCTTCGCGCTGTTCCTCGCAACTGCCATCGTGCCGTTCGAGGTCTACATGATCCCGCTCTATTTCCAGGCAAAAAGCCTCGGCATCCTCAATTCCGTCTGGGGCCTGCTGCTCGGTTATCTGGTGATGAGCTTCGGCATCTTCCTGATCCGCCAGAACGTCATCCACACGATCCCCGACGAATTGCTGGAAGCCGCCCGCATCGACGGCGCCGGCGAGTTCTGGATTTTCCTGCACATCGTCCTGCCGCTCTTGCGCGGCGCACTCGGCGCACTCGCCGTCCTCGCCTTCTTCCAGGCCTGGACCGCGTTTGCCTGGCCGATGATCGTCACGACGACCCGCACCAGCTATACGATCGAAGTGGGGCTAGCGCTGTTCCAGACCGGTTTTACGGTCGATCTCGGCCGCCTCAGCGCCGCCTCCGCCACGGTCCTCATTCCATCCATCCTGCTCTTCGTCATCCTGCGCCGCAACTTCGTGCAGGGCGTCGCCAGCACCGGCCTCAAGGAGTGACCATGGCGATGGATTTCTTTGACGAAGCCCGCACCACCTATGCCGCCGCCAATGCCGGCACGCTCTACTGGATGCTGCAGCGGCCGATGCTCGGCGGCGGATTTCTGAACACCAAGCAGAACAGCCTGACGCTGAAGGATTATGGCGCGCAGGACGGCGTCCGCGGCCCGGATTACACCTATGGCTGGATCCAGGGGCGCGGGCTGGAAGCCTTGGTTGGACATGCGGAGTTCTTTGAAGACGAGCTGCCGCCCTTGGCCGAAAAGCTCGATACCGCCGGCCGCCGTCTCTACGAACTACTGGCCGCCTTGCAGAAGCCGGATGGCCACGCCTATTTCTGCTACGACCGCGACATGCAGGCCGTTTATGCGGATCAGTCCAACGTGCTCCACGCTCAGGAAAAACCGGCGCTGATCTACACCTATTCCGACGCCTTCGTGGCCAAGGGGCTGGTCGCCGCCGCCAGCCGTTACGGTCTGCCGGAAATCGCCGATCACCTCGCTTATTTCGACAGGGTGATCACTGCCATCGAAACCGGCCGTTTCCAGATGGACGAACGCCGGCCGCTGTCGCTCGACAGCCTCGCCGCGCAATCCGACGATTTCGGCCCGCGGATGATCCTGCTCGGTGCTGCCGGCATGCTGAAACGCGCCGGCCACACGGCGCATCTCGCCTTTGCCGACCGCTTCATCGCCCATGTCATCGACAGGCACTATGACGCCGCAACCGCTCTGCTGCGCAACGTACCAGGCGAGGACAACTGCAATGTCGGACACGGAATCGAGTTCGTCGGCTTCGCGCTCGACTATCTCGACGACACCGCCGACCCGGCCCTGATCGACAAACTGGAGCGCATCCTCGTTTCTTCCTTCGACAAGGGCTTCGTCGGTCCGGGCATCACGCTCACGGTGTCCATCAAGACCGGCGAGGCACAGAGCCCCTATTGCCCCTGGTGGTCGCTGCCGGAAACCATCCGATCGGCAGCTCTCGCCCACGAGCGCACCGGCAGCACCGCGAGCCTCGGCGTCTGGAAGACCGCGCATGCCGCCTTCTTTGAGCGCTACTGGCGCGGCACACCGCCGATCGCCTACCAGACCATGACCAAGGACGGCCCGGTCGATTTCGTGCCCGCGACGCCGGATCTCGATCCCGGCTATCACACCGGCCTCAGCCTGCTCGCAGCCATTCACGCCGCAGATCGGCTGAAGCCTCAAACCAGAACAGTTTCAGGATAAATTCCCAAGGTGAAAAATGGCTTCCGTTGAAATCCAGCACGTCCGCAAGGCCTATGGCGACGTCGAGACCATCAAGGGCGTGTCGGTCGACGTGCCGGATGGCGCCTTCGTCGTCCTTGTCGGCCCCTCCGGCTGCGGCAAGTCCACGCTGTTGCGGATGATCGCAGGCCTCGAAGATATTTCCGGCGGCACGATCCGCATCGGTGGCCGCGTCATCAACGAGGTCGAGCCGAAGAACCGCGACATCGCCATGGTCTTTCAGAATTATGCGCTCTACCCGCATATGACGATTGCCGAGAACATGGGCTTCTCGCTGCGGCTGGCGAAGAAATCCAAGGAGGAGATCGCCGAGCGGGTCAGTGACGCCGCGCGTATCCTGGGGCTTACCGATTACCTCAAGCGTTACCCGAAACAGCTCTCCGGCGGCCAGCGCCAGCGCGTCGCCATGGGCCGCGCCATCGTCCGCAACCCCAAGGTTTTCCTGTTCGACGAGCCGCTTTCCAACCTCGACGCCAAGCTGCGCGTGCAGATGCGCGCGGAACTCAAGGACATCCACGCCCGCATCAAGACCACCACCGTCTACGTCACCCACGACCAGATCGAGGCGATGACCATGGCCGACCGGATCGTGGTGATGAGGGACGGTATTGTCGAGCAGGTCGGCGCGCCGCTGGAGCTTTACGACAAGCCGGTCAACGTGTTCGTTGCCAGCTTCATCGGCTCGCCCTCGATGAATTTCCTCTCCGGCACGGTGGCTGAGGATCGTAAGTCCGTGCTGACCGAAAATGGCGTCCGCCTGCCGCTCGGCCCGGAGGCTTCCACGCCCCCCGGCACCGCTGTCAACTACGGCATCCGCCCCGAACATCTCGCCATCGCCTCCGGGAACGAGGGCATTCCGATGACCGTGACGAATATCGAGCCGACCGGTTCGGAAACTTTCGTGCAGGGGACGGTCGACGGCCAGAAATTTTCGGCGCAGCTGCGCGAGCGGCTTTTCATCAAGACCGGTGAAATACTCAATCTGGCGCTCGCGCCTACCAACAGCCACATCTTCGATGCCGCCACCGGCATGCGGCTCGGCTGACAAGCATAAGGTAGCAATACGATGGAACAGTCTTGGCGTTGGTTTGGGCCGGACGACACGGTCACGCTTTCGCATGTGAAACAGGCGGGCGCGACCGGCATCGTCAGTGCGCTGCATCACTTGAATGACGGCCGCATCTGGCCGGACAACGAGATTTTAAAGCGCAAGGCGATCATCGAGGAGGCGGGGCTCACCTGGTCGGTGGTGGAAAGCATCATCGTCCACGAGGATATCAAGACCCGCACCGGCCGTTACCGCGAGCTGATCGACAACTACAAGGCCTCGATCCGCGCGGTCGCCAAGGCCGGCATCAAGACGGTCTGCTATAATTTCATGGCGATCACCGACTGGACGCGCACAGATCTCGAATACGAGATGCCGCATGGCGGCACTGCGCTGCGCTTCGATGTGGTCGAGTTCTGCGCCTACGACGTCTTCATGCTGAAGCGTCCCGGCGCCGAAGCCGATCATCCGGCCGACCGGGTCGCCAAGGCTCAAGCCTGGCTGAAGACGGCGAGCGAGGGCGATCTCGCCCGACTGGAACGCAACCTGATCGAATGGGTGCCGGCCCGCGAATTCGTCTACGACCGGCAGAGCCTCAACCGCATGCTGGATATCTACAAGGAACTGCAGGAAGGCAGATTCCGCGAAAACCTCTTCATGTTCTTAGATGAGATCATCCCCGTCGCCGAAGAGGCCGGCGTCAGGATGGCGATCCATCCGGACGATCCGCCGTTCCCGCTGTTCGGCCTGCCGCGCGTCGTCTGCAAGGCTTCCGACGCACGCGCACTGCTAGCGGCCGTCAAGTCGCCCTCGAACGGCATTACGCTCTGCACCGGCTCCTATGGCGCCAATCCGGAGAACGATCTGGTCGCGATGGCGAAGGAGTTCGCAAACGACATCCATTTCGCCCACCTGCGCAACGTCACCAAGGAAGGCGATGGTTCCTTCCACGAGGCCGAGCATCTGGACGGCGATACGGACATGGTGCGGGTCGTGATGGCACTGATGGCCGAGGAAAAGCGCCGCAAGGCCGAGGGCAGGGCGGATTGGCAGATCCCGATGCGACCCGACCACGGCCACGCGATCGTCGACGACATAGGCAGACGCGTCAATCCCGGCTATTCCTGCATCGGTCGACTGAAAGGACTGGCGGAGCTGCGCGGCATCATGCGCACGCTCGAGGTTTTGGGCTAAGGCTTGCTCGGCGGACGCCGGAACAAGCGGCCCCCTCACCCGGCCTCCGCTTTGCTCGGCCACCCTCTCCCCGTTGGGGAGAGGAGGAGGAGTGACGGCTCGGCATGTCTCTTCTCCCCAGCGGGGAGAAGGTGCCGGCAGGCGGATGAGGGGGCGGCTCGCCGCAAACGATATTTTATGTGTACCGGGAGGTTAATATGACGAAGTTGAAAGTAGCAATCATCGGGCTCGGCATGGCGGCAGGGCACCATGCCCGAGCCCTGCTCGATTTGTCCGACAGGATCGAATGTGTTGCGGCATTCAGCCAGACGGCAGCCCGGCGTGAAGCATTTGCTGCTCAATACCCGATCTCCACGACCGGCGATCTCGATGCGATCTTTGCGGACAAGACGATCGAGGCCGTGTTGATCCTCACCCCGCCGAGCAGCCATCTGGAACTCGTAGAGCGCTGCGCGGCGGCGAAAAAGCATATCTTGCTGGAAAAGCCGCTCGATATCTCGTTCGAGCGCTCGGAGGCGATCGTCCGTGCTGCGAGGCAAGCGGGTGTGCTGCTGGCCATGGTGCTGCAGAACCGTTTTCGTGCAGCGGCGCTGAAACTCGACGAGATCGTCAAGTCCGAGCGGTTGGGGCAACTGATCGAGGCGTCTGTCGCGATCCGCAACTGGCGACCGCAGAGCTATTACGACGTCGAGGGCCGCGGCACGATGGCACGCGACGGCGGCGGCGTGCTGCTGACCCAGGGCATCCACACGGTCGACCTGCTGCTGAGTTATGCCGGCACTCCGAAAGACGTCTCGTCCTTCGTCCGCACCAGCCCGATCCATTCGATGGAGACCGAAGACCTGGTGACGGCGACCTTCGCATTCGAAAACGGCGCGATCGGGACGCTCAACGCCACCACCTGCGCCTATCCCGGCCTGCCGGAACGCATCGAGCTGCTCGGCACCCACGGTACGGCAGTCCTGACCGGCGATACGCTAAAGGCCGCCTTCATGGACGGCACCAGCATCACGGAAGGCGGGGAGAAAACGGGCAGCGGGGCAGGGGCCAACCCAATGGCCTTCGGCCACGAGATGCACCGGGCGCTGATCGCGAATTTCATCGATGCCATCCGCAACGGCGCCCTCCTGCGCGTCACCGGCGAGGATGCGCTCAAGGCGCACCGCTTTATCGAGCAGATTCTGGCCGCCGGCCGGTAGACCGTCTCAGAGGCCGGCTGCCTTGCGCAGCTCCTCGGCCATTTTGGCTCGCCAGTCCTTGCCGGACGCCTTGAATTTTTCGAGCACGTCCGGATCGAGCCTGAGCGTCACGGCCACCTTCGGCGCCTCGACCTTCGGCCGGCCGCGAGCGGCGATCGCCTGTTCCATTTTTGCGGCCATCTCGGGAAACACTTCCTTGAAGGGCCGCATGCTCGCCATCTCTTCAGCAGTCAGCGGTGGACTGTCGACCGCGTCCCAGTCCTCTTTGGTGTATCCGCGACCAGGGCGAAATTCTTTCTGTTTTTCGTGCTTGATGTTCATTCGATCATGCTCCTCTCATCTTTTCGGGCAGGGCGCATCGAAATGACCGAGATTGCTTCCGAGCCAAGCGTTAGGAATATTACGACAATCGTTCCATCCTTCAGGCGGCCAACAGCTTTGGATCTCGCCTTTCTGGCAGGAGTGGTAACCGCCGTCGCGAAGAACTCGAAATAAAGATCACCGAAATCGAGACCGTGCTTCTCGAGATTCACAATCCGCTTCGTCTCGTCCCAAATAATCTTCAACTATTATCCGTACACGAAAAATCGCCGCCCGACAACGAGCGACGATGGAACGGTACGAAACCTTTTACAACCCTAAGGATTGAGGGAGGTCAGCAGATCACCGTTTCGGCGATCTTGATGCCGAAACCTTCGAGGCCGACATAGTGGCGCTCGCTGCGGGTAAGAAGCTTGATGGAGGTGACGCCGAGATCCTTTAATATCTGTGCGCCGAGGCCGATTTCCAGCCATTCGCTCTCGCGGGCCTGGGCTTCGGCATGACCCTCCTGGTCCTGGCGCAGCTTGCGGCCATGGTCCTTCTGGCCGACGCCGACCGAACCTTCGCGCAGGTAGATGATCACGCCGCGACCCTCTTCCTCGATTTTCGCCATGTAACGGTCGACCGAGCGCTGCGTGCCGAATACGTCGCGGGTGACGTTTTCGAGATGCAGGCGGACGGGGATATCGACGCCGTCGCGGATGTCGCCGAAAATCACCGCTACATGCTGCATCGGGTCCCAGGGCAGCGAATAGGCATGTGCCTTCGCCTTGCCATGCGGTGTCTCGACGTCGAACGACGTCTGCAGCTCGATCAGCGTTTCCTTGCGCTGGCGGTAGGCGATTAGGTCGGCGACGGAAACCTGCTTCAAGCCATGTTTGGCGGCAAAATCGGTAACTTGCTGGCCGCGCGTCACGGTGCCGTCGTCGTTGACGAGTTCGCAGATGACGCCGATCGGCGGAAGGCCGGCGAGCCTGCAGAGGTCGACGGCCGCCTCCGTATGACCGGAGCGCATCAGCACGCCGCCTTCGCGGGCGATCAGCGGGAAGATATGACCGGGCCGCACGAAATCGCTCGCGCCGACATTCGGATTGGCGAGATTGCGGACGGTCAGCGTCCGGTCCTCGGCGGAAATGCCGGTCGTCGTGCCGTGCTTGAAGTCGACGGTAACGGTGAAGGCGGTCGTATGGGCGCTGTCGTTTTCCGCCACCATGGCATTGAGGTTGAGCCGCTTGGCCTCCTCGCGCGGCATCGGCGCGCAGACGATGCCGGACGTGTGGCGAACAATGAAGGCCATCTTGTCAGGTGTGCAGTGGACCGCGGCAACGATGAGATCGCCTTCGTTCTCGCGGTCGTCGTCATCGGTGACGACGACGATTTCGCCGGCTTCGAAGGCGCGGAGGGCGTCGACGACGCGCTTCTGATCATAGGCCATGGATGTTGTTTCCTAGAGATTTCGCCCGGTAATACTGGAGCCAATCTGGGCCCGGTCGCGGAGATAGTGATCGGCAATCGCGCATGCAACCATCGCCTCGCCGATCGGCACGGCGCGGATGCCGACGCAGGGGTCGTGGCGGCCCTTGGTGCGGACCTCGACATTGTTGCCGTCGACGTCGATCGAGCGCTGTTCGGTGAGAATGGAGGAAGTGGGCTTGATCGCGAAGCGGGCAACCACCGCCTCGCCGGTCGAGATGCCGCCGAGAATGCCGCCTGCATGGTTGGAGAGGAAAATGCGCTTGCCGTCATTGCCCATGCGCATCTCGTCGGCGTCTTCCTCGCCGGAAAGCTCGGCAACGCCGAAACCGTCGCCGATCTCGACGCCCTTGACGGCATTGATCGACATCAGCAGGCTGGCGATATCCTGATCGAGCTTGCCATAGATCGGTGCACCGAGGCCCGCGGGCACGCCTTCGGCGATCACCTCCACCACGGCACCGATCGAGGAGCCGGCTTTGCGGATGCCGTCGAGATAGTCTTCCCAGACAGGCACCATCGCTGCATCGGGGCAGAAGAACGGGTTCTGGCCGACCTGATCCCAGTCCCAGTTGGCGCGGTCTATTTTGTGCTTGCCGATCTGGATCAGCGCGGCGCGGACTTGGACGCCCGGCACGATCCTGCGGGCGAGCGCCCCGGCGGCAACGCGGG
>NZ_JALBGW010000159.1:0-10498 GCF_023006485.1 Neorhizobium sp. BETTINA12A | reverse complement strand
GCCGAGCACGACGGCACCTTCAGCCCCGATGATGACGAGGCCGAGCCTTGCCGGCAGCGCCACGCAGAGCGCGGTCAGCAGCAGGGGAGCGGCGCGGGAAAGGCTGTTCTGGATCGAGAACCAGCTTCCGAAACCGCCCGTGTACATGAGCTGGAAAAGGGTGACAGGCGACTTGCCGATCGCCACGATGAAGAGGGAGAAAAGCGCCAGGCCGATCAGGATCGCCACCAGCCCGATCGCCACGGGCTCAGCCCGTCGCGCCAGCCATTCGAGGAGTGGGCGCAGCGAAGCTCCGCTCCCCGTTGCTATCGATAGTCCCGGATCGTTCGCTTCGACCGTCATGGCGCTTCTCCTTCACCTCGAGATCAGGACGTGGACCCGACGACGCCCTCGACCAGGTAACCCATGCTTTCGAGCTCGATCGCATCCTCCGCAAAGGCGGTGCCGGCGGTGACGACGACATTGCCCTTGTTGTCCTTGATCGGGCCCTTGAAGACCGAGAACTTGCCGGACATGATTTCGGCAAGCGTCGCCTCGAACTTCTTGCGGCCTTCGGCGGAGACGGCGGGCCCGAGCGGGCTCATCTTGACGAAGCCGTCCTTCAGGCCGCCGCGGACGAAATTGCCGAGCTTGCCGCCGCTCTGGGCCGCCTTGATGAAGTTGGTATAGACATTGCCCCAGGCCCATTCGGCGCCGGTCAAGTATTTATCCTTGGCAAGCGCGCTCTGGTCGGCATGGTAGCCGCAGACGAAGGCGCCGCGACGGGCGGCGGTTTCGACGACGACCTTAGGGCTGTCCACATGGCAGGTGATGACGTCGGCGCCCTGGTCGACCAGCGCGTTGGTGGCTTCGGCCTCCTTGACGGCGAGCGACCATTCGCCGGTGAAGATCACCTGGCAGGTGATCGTCGGATCGACCGAGCGGGCGCCGAGCAGGAAGGAATTGATGTTCTGGACGACCTGCGGAATGGGCTTAGCGGCAACAAAACCGATCTTCTTGCTCTTGGTCGCGTAAGCCGCGGCAATGCCGTTCAGATACTGGCCCTGGCCGATATAGCCGAAATAGGAGCCGGTATTCATCGGGTTCTTGCCCTCCTGCCAGAGACCGCCGCAATGGCGGAACTGGATCTTTGGGTATTTCGCGGCCATGGCCAGCATATGGGGGTCGAAATAACCGAACGAGGTCGGGAAGAGCAGGGTGGCGCCATCAAGGTTGACCATCGATTCCATGGTCTTCTGGACATCGACGGTTTCCGGAACGTTTTCCTCCTCGACCAACGTGATGCCGGGCATCTTCTTGATGACGGCCGCACCCTCGGCATGCGCCTGGTTGTAACCATAGTCGTCCTTCGGGCCGACATAGATGAAGCCGACGGTGAGCGCGGTCTGCGCCATGGCCTGCGAGCCGAACAGGCCGGGCACGGTGCCGGCGGCCAGGCCGGCAGCGGAAGCCTGGAGAAAGTTGCGGCGGTTCATGGGAAGGAGTTTGGTCATCGGCATGCTCCTTGCGGCTCTGGGCCGGTTTCGAACGGGTACGATAAAGTGCATGCAATGTGCGTGCCAGAACTCAAATCTTTGTTATTTAACATAAATTTCGGAATAAAGAAAATCTGTAGTGGAAAGTGCATACAGATTCATCGCCTTTCCGCTTAAGAAATAATCAATAGTTATTATTTGTTCAGCAATCCGCCGGAGGGGCAATACGGCAATTGCCGGTGCAGCTTCCCGACATCGGAAAGCTGAAAATTAACGCGACGTTGGCGGCGTTATTTGACTTATCGAGTCCGGAACGGCATCTGTATGCAAATTGTAAGGTCAAGTAGAATCGTCCCGTGAAGCAGGTCAGGCGCAGAGAAGTCATCCGTACCGGAACCACCGTCGAGCAGATGGTGCGGGCGATTGCCGACATGATCGTCACCGGCGCTCTCCTGCCGGGCGAGAAGCTCGACGAGATCTCGCTCGCCTCGCGTTTCGAGGTTTCCCGCACGCCGGTGCGCGAGGCCCTGCGCGAACTCGGAGCGATGGGCCTGGTCGGTCGCGAGCCGAACCGCAGCGCGGTCGTCACCAATGTGAGCGGCACCTATCTCCATTCGATGTTCGAGGCGATGGCGGAGCTCGAGGGCATCTGTGCGCGGCTGTCGGCGGAGCGGATGACGGTGGACGAGCGGCGGGCGCTGGAGCTCGACCATCGCGGCTCGATGCGGCTGGTGCATGCAGGCGCGGAAGAGGAATACGCGGCGCACAATACCGAATTCCACACAAGGCTTTATCGCGGCGCCCATAACGACCACGTCTTCGAAATGGTGACCCAGACGCGGGCGCGGCTTGCCCCTTTCCGTCGGGCGCAATTCCGCCTGCCGGGGCGTCTTGCGAAATCCTACGAGGAGCACGATCAGATCGTCACCGCGATCATCCGTGCCGATACGGTCGCGGCAGGGCAGGCGGCCTATTCGCATGTGGCGATCGTCAGTGACGCCAGCGCGGTGTTTGCGACGGCTGGGGAGTAGGCGGGCGGTCAACACCGCAGCCTCCTTTTTTCAAGCACTTTTGGCCGCACGGATGAAAATCCGGCGGTTCCGTTTGGGCGGGAATGGGGCAGGCGGGGTATTTCGGGGTATTGGGTATTCAGGCTTTCCGCCTGCCCCGGCCGTTTTGCGTTTCCGGGGATTGTCAGGCCCCTTGAACCGCTTCCTCGACCGTCACCGGAAACCGGACCTTGCGAGCCGGATGATGCGGCCGGTTCGCGAACCCGGTTTCCCATCCGATGACCGGGGGATTATGCGAGCGATTGCGGAGGCGGGGACGGACGGGGAAGCGAAAGCGGCTAAGTGTTTGAACGCCGGTGGGGGAATTTTTCAGAAGTGCTGAAAGCGTCCCCGTTTTGGAGGCGCTGTTCTTGTACCGAGTGGATCGTCGGGGCAAATGAGCAAGGCGGAGGCACTTTCGGCGTCACCTTTGGTGATTGAGCGCCAGCCTCCGATTCCTCATTCCTGTGCTTGTCACAGGACTCCAGCCACGGCGCGTCTGCGCCGTGAGAAGAGTTCTTTCGCACCCAAGGACTTGGGTGCACTGGATCCCTGTGACAAGCACAGGGACGAGGGAGTTTATGGCGGCGGCTGGTCGAATGATCGAGAACTTCGCAGATTGCCGATCTGGTCCGCAGGCCTCTGAAATCACCGCGCCGCCGAACGCGCCGAGACAAACACCTGCGGTTCGTAGGCAAAATCCTTGTCGAAGGGGTAGGTCGGCTTCAGCTTGCGGTGGCGTTCCAGGCGCTCGACGAACTGGTCGACGACGCCCGGTGACAGGGCCATCAGGTTCGGGTTGGCGATCGGGGCCAATTCTGGGGAGAGATAGCCGGACTTCACGACGATGATCTTGGCGCTGTTCGGGTCGAGGCCAAGGCGGGTGAAGTCGGCGATATAGTGGTAGGGACGGCGCTTGGCCGAGAGGACCAGTTCGATGCCGTCGATGGCGACGACCGCCTGGCGATCGGCAAGGTCTGCCGTGTCGTGGAGGAACTGGACCTTGACCTTCGCCTTGACCGGCTGGCTACCGATCGTGTCGAGCGTTGCACCGATCGAGAGGTCGAGTTCGGCGCCGACGCCGGCTGCGTAGCAGGCCTCTGTCGCCGCCTTGTCGGCGATACCGGCGAAGACGACGCCGGTTGCCTTTTTCGCGATCAGGTCGGCCAGCACCTCGGCGCGGTCACCGACGCCGCCGCCGGTCGGGTTGTCGCCGGATTCGGCAAGAACCACCGGAGCAGTCTTGGCGGCGATCGCCTTGTCGACGCAATCCTCAATCGAACCGGTCTCGCAGCCGAACACGAATTTTCTGCGCGCATCCCAATAGGCTTTTGCGACACGCCTGGCCTCGCGCTCAAGGACCGCGCGGTTGGTGCCGGTCATGATCGCGGCGGCGGTGGCGCGCGGTTCGTCGGCCCAGACGTAACCGACCATCAGCGAGGCATCCCAGACGCCGTCGATCGCATCGATTTCCGGCATCATCTCGTAGAGGCTTTTCGCGGGCTCATCGACCGTCGAGGTGCGCTCGCCGGGCAATACGACCGGGATCGGTGCCCAGAGAAGGACCGGCTTGACGCCGGTCTTGAGGCTCTCGACCAGCATTTTCACCGAGCGGCGCATGGTCTCCTCGACGTCGATATGCGGCGCGGTGCGGTAGGTGGAATACATGTCGAGCGCATCGATGATCCGCTGGCTGACGTTGCCGTGTAGGTCGTAGCTGGCCGAGATCGTGCAATCCGGGCCGACCAGGTCGCGGGCGGCGGTGATCCAGTCGCCCTCGGCATCCTCCATGCCCTGAACATACATGGCCCCGTGCATGGCCAGATAGAGGCCGTCGAGCGGCAGCATCGGTTTCAGCCGGTCGAGGAATTCGGCCTTGAAGCGTTCGTAGGTGGAGCGGGAAACCGGGCCGCCGGCAATGGCGCGGCAATGGATGGTCGGCAGAAATTCGGCGCCGTAGTCCTTGAGGAAGGCGAAATAGGGGGCAGCGGTCAGGTCATCGCCGCGCACGATGCGAAAATCCTTTTCCTCGTTGAGAACCGGATTGTAGGTGCTGCATTCGATATGGATGCCGCCGACAGCAATACGCATGGAAAAACCTCAGTTGGAGTTTGGGCCGATCAGGAAATTATGGGCTGCGATGCTGGCGGCACCGCGGGCCCAGACATCGCCATCGACGCGCTTGATGCGGATCGGCGTCTGGCCGGCGTAACGCGGCAGCACGTTGGTTTCGATGGCCTGGTTGACCACCGTGCCGAACAGGCCGTCGAACGAGCCTTCGACATGGGTGATCAGGATCAGGCCGGGGTCGTTGATCTGGATGAGGTTGGCGATCGAAAGCCCCAGTGCCGAACCTGCGCGGTGCAGGATGCGGATCGCGGCGGCGTTGCCTGTCGATGCCTCGTATTCGATATCCGACAGCGAGGTGCATTCGAGCCCTTCGGCGCGTGACATTTCCTTGATCGCCTTCATCGAGGAGACGGTGTCGAGGCAGCCACGCTTGCCGCAGCGGCAGGGCGCGCCGCCAGGCTCGATGGTGCAATGGGCGATTTCGCCGGCGCCGCCGTGATTGCCGCGATAAAGCTTGCCGTCGATGAAATGGGCACAGCCAATGCCGTCGCCAAGCGAGACGACGCTGAAACTCTGGATCTCGCGGGCGCTGCCGAACAGTTTTTCGCTGACGGCGACCGCCTTTGCGTCGTTCTCGATAAAGGTCTCGACGCCGGAGCGTTCGCGGATGATCTTTGCCAGCGGCACGTCCTGCCAGCCGAGCAGGGTGGACTGCACGCAATTGGCCTGGGATTCGTCGACGAAGCCGGACAGGGCGACGCCGATGCCCGAAAGCTTTTCCCGGGCGTCCGGATGGGCTTCGAGCAGGCTCGGCAGGCCCTCGGTGATCGCCTGCGCAATTACATGCGGATCGCGTGACAGCGGCATCGACTGGCGGGCGATGATCTTGCCGTTGAGGTCGCTGAGAATCATCGGCGCCGGGTCTTCGAGCAGCGAGATGCCGACGAAGAAGGCGCATTCCGGATGCAGGTCGAGCCGGACCGATGGGCGGCCCTGGCCGTAAACCGTCTCCGTCTCGTGCAGCACCCCGAGGTCGATCAGGTCGCGGGCAATGCCGCTCATCGCCGCTTTGCTCAGGCCCAGCAGGTTCGCCATCTCGGTCCGGCTGAGCGGACCGGACTCGCTGATGACGCGTACGAGCTGGCGCTGGGAGGAGGTGAGCGGAGCGTTCAAGGCAGCTGTTTTCTGTTTGTGAAGGTGGGTTGACACTAAGTTCAGAAAATGAACAAATCAACGCCAATAAATTATAAAAATGATCTAAGGCGGCAATGACCGCCCTCGTGTCAACAAAACCAAGGGTGAACGACCATGACCATGTTCTTGAAAAGTCGCCATTTCGCGCTCGCCTGTGCGGTTGCGGGCAGCCTCGCGTTTCCGGTTGCGGCGAGTGCCGCGACGCTCAACGTGATGCAGACCGAAGCTCCACGCTCCATGGATCCGGGCGACCAGACCGCGACCTATACCGCAGCCCTGCTCGACCCGATTTATGAAGGCCTCGTCAAGCGCGATCCCGATCTGTCGCTTAAACCCGCGCTCGCCACCGAATGGTCGGCGGATGCTTCCGGTCTCGTCTGGACCTTCAAGCTGCGTCCGGGCGTCAAGTTTCATGACGGCACGGCCTTCGATGCTGACGCCGTGGTCAAGAATTTCACCCGCCACCTCGATACCAAGCGCGGCCTTGCCGCCAGCGGCCGGTTGCGCACCTTTCTCGAAGGCGTCACCGCCGTCGATCCGATGACCGTCCAGTTCAAGCTGAAGACACAGTATCCGGCTTTCCTCGCGCTGCTCACGACCGGCCCCTGCCTGATGGTCAGCCCGACCGCCGACGCGGCCGGCACGATCGGCTCCAAGGCCGTCGGCACCGGTCCCTACAAGCTGCAGGAATACAAGTCCGGCGAATATGTGCTGCAGGCCAAGAATTCCGATTGGTGGGGCGGCGCGCCGAAGGGCGAGGACCAGATCAAGTGGACCTGGACCGGTGAGCCTTCGGTCATGAACATGGCCCTGCAGACGGGCGATGCCGACGTCATCAATCCGTTCCCGGCCGCCTTTGCTGCACAGGTCAAGGCAAACCCCGAGATGAAGCTCTCGACGACCGACGGGTCGGCCGTGTTCTGGGTCTCGCTCAATACCAAGCTGAAGCCGCTCGACGACGTTCGCGTGCGCCAGGCGCTGAACTACGCGACCGACCGCGAAGGCCTCGTCAAGGCGTTCATGAACGGTTATGCGACGCCGGCCAACTCGCCGCTTGCCCCGGTCACTCCCGGTTACGACAAGACGCTGAACCCCTATCCGTACAATCTCGAGAAGGCTAAGCAGCTCCTGAAGGAGGCCGGTTATCCCGACGGTTTCGCGATGTCGACCATCGTACAGGAACAGGAAGCCCGGATCGGCGAACTGTTGCAGGCGATGTGGGACAAGGCCGGCGTCAAGCTGGACGTGCGCAAGATGGAAGGCGGCGTCTGGTCAAAGGCGGCCTTCCAGGATCCGGCCGGCAAGGAGAAGGACAATATCGGTTCGTCGATCGCCTCCTGGTCTTCCGGCGTCAACGGCGCCGACCTGCAGTTCCGCCCGCTTTACTACTCGAAGAGCGCGTCGCCGGCCGGCGCCAACCTCGGCTTCTTCTCCGATACCAAGCTCGATGAATTGATCGACAAGGCCGCCTCGACGCTCGACGAAAAGGCGCGCAACGCGATCTATGTCGATGCCCAGAAGCAAGTAAACGATCAGGCTCCGCATGTTTTGCTCTATACAAAGCAGGACCTGTTTGCGACGCGCGCCAGCGTCAAGGGTGCCTGGGTCATCCCGGGTGGCCTGATCGTCGTCAAGGACGCCAAGAAGTAATGTCAACAGCACGGCGGATGGAGAAAACCGTCCGCCGTTTCCTTTTATGAAACATGGGGCTAGGAAACCGAGCTCCAGGACAGGCGCATGAAAGCCTATATCCTCAAGAAATTGCTGGCTCTGCCGTTGATCCTCGTCGGCGTTTCGCTGCTGGTCTTCGTGGCCATCCGTGCCCTGCCGGGCGATCCGGCGCGGCTGATGGCCGGACCGGAAGCGACGCAGGAAGCCGTCGACAACATGACCGTTCGGCTCGGCCTCGACCGCAGCCTGCCGGCGCAATATGCCTCGTTTGCCTATGGGGCGGTAAGGGGCGATCTCGGTACGTCTATCAAGTCCAAACTGCCGGTCGTCGCCGAAATCGGCGAACGCCTGCCGTTCACCATCGGGCTGGCGATCACCGCTTATCTGATCGCCATCGGCATCGGCGTGCCGGCCGGGATGATCGCGGCGATCTACCGGCACGGCTGGCCCGACCAGTTCGTGATGATCCTCGCAATCGCCGGGGCCTCGATCGCCAATTTCTGGCTGGCTTTGATGGCGATGAATACGTTCTCGGTGCAGCTCGGCTGGCTGCCGCTGCTCGGCGCCAGCTCGTGGAAAAGCTTCATCCTGCCGTCGATCACGCTGGCCGTGCTGCCCACGGCGGTGATCGCCCGCATGACGCGCTCCAGCATGATCGAGGTGATGAGCCAGGATTATATCCGCACCGCCTATGCCAAGGGCGTCCTGCCGAGGAACATCTACTGGAGCCATGCGCTGCGCAACGCGCTGCTGCCGATCATCACCATTGTCGGATTGAATTTCGGCAGCCTGATGGGCGGTGCGGTGGTCACCGAATCCGTCTTCAACTGGCCGGGTATCGGACGGTTTCTGGTCGATGCGGTGCGTTATCGCGACTATCCGGTCATCCAGGGCGTGACGCTGGTGGCGGTCACCGGCGTGGTGATGATGAACTTCCTCGCCGAACTGCTGATCGCTATCCTCAACCCCAAGATAAGGTTCGACTGATGGCGTCCGTTGACACCGATATCGTACCGCGCCGGCCGGCGTTTCTCAGGGGGCTCCGCTGGATGGCGACGCATCGCAGTATCACGCTCGGTGGCCTGCTGATCGGCATCATCGTTCTTGCGGCCGTCTTCGCGCCGTTGATCGCACCTGCCGACCCTTATATGCAGGATCTGCTGGCGACCATGGAGCCGCCGTCACTGGCGCATCCGTTCGGAACCGACGACAATGGCCGCGACATTTTTGCCCGCGTCATTTTCGGGGCGCGCATCTCATTGCTTGAAGTGGTCCTGGCCGTCGGCCTTGCCGTGCTGGTCGGCGTGCCGCTCGGCATCCTGTCGGGCATGAGCGGCCGTTATGTCGACCAGGCGATCATGTGGACGATGGACATCCTGTTTGCCTTTCCGGGCATCGTGCTCGCCATCCTGATCGTCAGCGTGCTCGGCAGCAGCCTGATCAACCTTCTGATCGCCATTGCCATTTTCTCCGTGCCGGTCTACGCCCGCCTCAGCCGAAACCTGACGCTCGGCCTGAAGGGCATGGACTATGTCGAAGCCGCCGTCTCGCTCGGCATCTCGCGCCGCCGCATCATGAGCCATTATATCCTGCGCAATGCGATCGGGCCGATCATCGTGCAGTCGACGCTGACCGCCGGCACGGTCATCCTGTCGGCCGCAAGCCTGTCGTTCCTCGGCCTCGGCGCCCAGCCGCCGCTTCCCGAGTGGGGCGCGATGATGAGCGACGGCCGCAACTATCTCGGCCTCAACATCTGGATGTCGCTGTTTCCGGGGCTGGCGATCATGATCACCGTGCTCGGCTTCAACATTCTCGGCGATGGCCTGCGCGACCTGCTGGATCCGCGCAAATGAGCATTGCCGCCACACCCCGCACGACAGGCCCGGTCGGGCCGGCAAAGCCGGTCTTCTGCGTCGATATCGGCGGTTCGTTCATGAAATTCGCGGTCTCGCCGGCACCCGGCGCGCTGGTGCCGCTCGACAAGGTGGCGACGCCGGCCGCGAATTGGGACGATCTTGCAGTCTCTCTCTCGGGGCTCATCGAGCGTAATGCCCAATCGGGCGATCCCGGTTCGCCGCTGGCGCTGTCGATTGCCGGCCTCATCGATCCTCGGACGGAGGTTGCGACCTCGGCTAATATTCCCTGCATTACTGGGCGGCGGATCGGCGACGAACTGTCTGCCATCCTCGGACGACCGGTGCTGGCAGCCAATGACGCTGACTGCCTGACGCTTGCCGAAGCCAACGAGGGTGTTGGATGTGGTCATTCGGTGGTTTTCTGCGCCATCATGGGGACCGGCATCGGTGGAGGGCTTGCGATCGACGGACGGCTGGTGCGTGGTGCTGGCGGCGTCACCGGTGAATGGGGCCATGGCCCGATCCTCAACACCAGTGTCGAACTCGATGGCGAGACGCTGCATATTCCGCGTTTTTCCTGCGGCTGCGGCCAGTCCGGCTGCGTCGACACGATCGGCGGGGCGCGCGGCATCGAGCGGCTGCATCATTTCCTGCATGGCTGCGAGGAGACGAGTTATCGGATCCTCGAAGACTGGCAGGCGGACGAGGCGAGGGCAGCTAGGACCGTTGCCGTTTATCTCGAACTGATCGCCGATCCGCTGGCGCTGTCGGTCAATGTCACCGGCGCCTCGATCGTGCCGGTCGGGGGTGGGCTTGCCTCGGTCACGCCGCTCATCGATGCGCTCGACCGGGCGGTGCGCAAGCGTATCCTCAACCGCTTCGATCACCCGCTGGTGACACCGGCGCTCCGGCAGGAGGACGGCGGGCTGGTCGGCGCCGCCGTGCTCGGCCATCAGAGTGCCGTTCAAGGTCACTAGAGTACCTTTCAGGGGCGCCTGCTGTTACGAGAGTGCCAGTCATCAAGGAGACTGATCCTGTCCATCCTGCTCGAAGTCTGCGTCGATAGTCCCGAAGGTCTGGCGGCCGCCATCGCCGGCGGCGCTGATCGCATCGAACTCTGCGCCGCACTCGATGTCGGCGGACTGACGCCGCCGCCCGGCATGATCGCGCTTGCCGCCAAGGC